>CAIJNA010000041.1 GCA_903821805.1 uncultured Campylobacterota bacterium
GATGAACTACAATGTAAATATACGGGTGGAACGGTACAGCATCTGTACATGAGAGAAAAGCTAAGCTCTCCTGAAGCTTGCCGTAACCTGGTTAAAAAGGTAGTGTCTAACTTCAGATTACCCTACATTACAGTGACTCCGGTATTTAGCATTTGTCCGGTTCATGGTTACCTGAATGGGGAGCATGAGTTCTGCCCTACCTGTGACGAAATTTTACTTAAGGAATTAAAAAATCAAGCATATGAAAAACACTGAGATCCAGGAAGAACTAATCAAGAACGAATCGAAAAGAAGTAAATGTTTGGTTTATACGCGTGTGATGGGCTATCACAGACCTGTTGAAAGTTTCAATATTGGCAAAAAAGCGGAACATAAACAAAGGACTTATTTTGTGGAACAAGCAAAAACTTTTTGAAAGCTTAACCCCTTTTACTCTTCTTGATTTTGAGGGATTCCCGTCAGTTATTTTATGGTTTTGTGGGTGCAACATGAGATGCGGGTATTGTTATAATCCTGAAATTGTCCTTGGTGAAGGAAAGTTTACTTTTGAAGATTTTGAACAATTTTTTCTTTCAAGGAAAAATCTTCTTCAAGGAGTTGTGCTATGTGGTGGTGAACCAACGCTCCATCACGAGATAGAAAATATTGCGATAGAGCTCAAAAAAATGGCTTACAAAATAAAACTTGACACTAATGGAACAAAACCAAAAGTGGTCAAAAAACTAATTAAAAATCATCTTGTAGATTATGTTGCACTCGATTTTAAAGCTCCAAAAGAAAAATTTGAAATGGTAACAAATAGTAAAAAGTGGAATTGTTTTTTAGAAACCCTACACATTTTAATAGATTCTTCTATTGAATATGAAGTGAGAACAACTTTTTATGGAGGATATCTTGAAATATGGGATATTAAAATGATTTGCAATATTCTAGAAAGTATTGGATTTAATAAAAAATATTATATTCAAAATGCTTTTTGTGATACAAATACGCTTGGAAATATTCTAGATGAGAAGAAAATTTCTTCATATGACATGAAAGTTTTTGAAGAATATTCATTTACTGTTATTTTGAGGTAGTTAAATTAAATAACTTGATACCTATCAATCATTCATCTTTGCTTATAGATTATAATTTTTAAAATTTATACAAGGAAAACAAAATGAAACAAGAGATAATACTAGAGGGTGCTACAGTACCATTTTACAAAGAAACAATTAATGATATATTGACTTATGTATTTGATAGTAGTAGATGTGGTCATCCTGAACCCATGATAAATGCTATGATAGGACTTCAAACTATCAAAAATAATGAAAAGCTAATTATGATAAATAGCAAAGCACCAGCAGGACTTTTTCCTAAAGTTGAGAATGATTTTAACTATGAAATAGAAGAGCTTGAAAATGGAAGATTTCAGATCACTTTTACAAAAAAAAGGGATGTAAGTAATACAGATTTTAGTGATAGAGGATGTGACGGGAATGGGTGTTCTCACTAGAAAACAACTATTTAAGGATATTAACTATGGCCGTTTCAACTGATTTCGCACCTCCTTTTAAACTGATTGCCCCTTATTTTGTATTAGGGATACTTTTTTATATTGGAAGTATTATCTATCTTTTTAAAATAGATGTAGTAGATATATCTCAATTTTCTCCCACTACACTCTCGTTAATACATATCTTTTTACTTGGATTTGTGTTGATGATTATCGTTGGAGCTATGGCTCAACTTATTCCTGTTGTGTTAGAAGTTGGACATTTTGCTGTGGAGTTGTATTATGTAATTTATCCACTTTTATCTATTGGGGCTCTTCTTATGGGGTATGGCTTTTTGTTTTCGCCTATGTTACTCCCTTTTGGTGGGGTTGTTGTTTTGATAGCGATGGGGATTTTTTTGTTTGAAACTATGATGACAATTCAAAAGGTACAAAAACTAAGTTTTGTAATGAAAACAGTTTTGATAGCAAATATTTTTCTTTTTTTTGGACTTTTTTTTGGAATCATTATGGCTTTGGGATATGGTGGCATAGTTGCAGTGGATATAGAAAAATATCTCATATCCCATATTTTTTTGACATTTTTTGGTTATGTTGGGATTACAATTATGGGGATGAGTTTGGTACTTCTACCTATGTTTTGGCTCTCTCATAGTTTTGGTTGGAAAAGTGTTGAATATAGTGTGTATTGTTTTTCCGCAAGTGTTAGTTTAATTGTCTTACATCTTTTTTTTTCAAATTATATGATGCTTTACTTGGGTTATTGTTTCATTGTTCTTTCAATTGGATTGTATCTATATCAAATTTGGCTTATTTATAAAACAAGAGTAAGAAAAGAAAAGGATATCTATTTTAAATCAGTAGTTTTTTCTTATGGGAGTTTATGTGTAGTGCTTTTACTAGGTGTAAGTTATCTTATTTTTCAAAGCGATAAACTCCTTTTGCTATTTGGCTGGTTTTTATTTTTTGGATATATTGGAAATATTATAACCGGACATTTATATAAGATTGTCCCATTTTTGGTCTGGTATCAAAAATTTTCTCCGCTCATAGGGAAACAAAAAGTGCCGATGCTTGGTGATATGGTGCCTAAACTGGGGGCTACTTTTCAGGTTTATTTTACGATTTCAGGTGTGATATTGTGTGGGTTTGGGATAGGAATTGAAAACAATGAGCTATTTTATAGTGGTGTGAGTTTTTTGTTTGTAGGGGGAGTTTTTATGTTTAAAAATCTCCTTTTTATGATAAATTTTAGGTAGAAAAGGGGTTATAAATATGATTAGTAAAGAAGAAATTTTTAAAGCAGTAGCAACTGTAAATGATCCAGAAGTTGGATTTAATCTTGTAGAGATGGGGCTTATTTATGATGCGAGCGCAAATGAAAAAGATGAAGTAATGGTGATTATGACACTGAGTACAAAAGCTTGTCCTTTGCATCAAATGATTATAGAATGGGTTGAACAAGCTGTGATGAGAGAGATTCCTAGCGCTCAAAGTACAGAAGTTGAAGTGGTTTGGGAACCTGCATGGAATATAGGGATGGCAACACCTGAAGTAAAAGCTAAACTTAGTGGATTTTAAAAATGGAACAAAAGAACCCACTCTTTATCAAATCACTCCAAATTGGAAAAGTACAACAATTAGGAGATATTAATAGTACTGAATTTTTAAGTAAATATTGGGAAAGCGGTTCTTTTAAAGAGATGATGATTGATGGTATTATCACCTTTGTGGGGATTGTTGGAGACGAGGTAAGCGATACGAAAAGTCACAGTGGAGTAGAGAAGGCAGTTTTTGCTAATAGTTATGAAAATTATCCTTTATGGAGCAAATTTCTAGGAATTGATGAGCTTCCCTTTGGAGCATTGGCTGAAAACCTTACTATCAGTGGGCTTGATGAAACAACAGTTTTTTTAGGAGATATTCATCACATAGGTGGTGTAACCCTGCAAGTATGCCAGCCAAGAAAACCTTGCTGGAAGATTTCAAGAAAATGGCAAAATAAAGAGTTTACTAATGAAATTTATACAAGCGGACGAACAGGATGGTATTATCAAGTGCTTAAAATTGGCAAAATCACCAAAAATGATGCCATTATCATAAGTCACAATGATGATATATTAATCTCAATAATGGAAGCAAATCAAGCATTTAGAAAACCTAAAATCTATCAAAATGTGCTTCAAGAGATACTATTGATTCCAAATATTTCATTTTCTTACAAAAATAGCATAGAAAAAAGATTGGCTGGAACCTATGATTTGGGATTTATGGAAAGAGTGTAAAAATGAAGCTTGAGAAATATAACTCAGAAGTAGAGACACTACACACTTATTGTGAATATTTTTGCTCACACAACCATATGAATCAACAAAAAAGAACGATCCATCATATTTACAAAGAACAACAATTAACCATCGATACAATTCTGTGTGATGAGTGTCATGATCTTCTTTGCTACTCTTTTGCACGACTTCAAAATTGCCCTTATGAAGAAAAGCCAAGGTGTCGAAAATGCAAAACACCTTGCTATGAAAAAAACTATTGGAAAAAAGTAGCTAAAGTGATGATGTATAGTTCTGTTCGACTTACTTTGACCCATATCAAAGACAAATATTTTTTTTAATCCTACAATATCATTTCAAATAAAACATTGGAGAAAAATATGAAAATCAAACTACTTAGTTTATTAATGATGGGAGCATTGAGCTCAACTCTTTATGGCGCAGAAGATGGTGCAACGCTTTATAAAAAATGTGCTGGTTGTCATGGAGCAAATGGAGAAAAAGCTGCTTTAGGAAAAAGTCAAATCATTAAAGATTTAAAAAAAGCTGATTTTATAGCGGCAATGAAAGGATATAAAACTGGAACTTATGGTGGTGCTATGAAAGGTGTGATGACTGGACAAGTAAAAAGTCTAACTGATTCTCAAATGGAAGCCATAGCTGGAGTAATTGCCAAATAATTATTTGAAATATATTTTTTATTTAAATACAAGCAAAAAATATATTTAAATTTTATTTGCTGATCCAACTTTAGGGGAAAGTTATGAAACATATTTTAAGAGAAATTCGTTATTTTACATCTTTTGACGATGAAAAGTTAGAAGAGTTAAGCAAAATTTGTATGATGAAAAAATTATCAATAGGTGAAATACTTTTTTATGAAGGTGATGAACCAGAATATATTTATTATCTAACAAAAGGTTACTTAAGGATTCTGAAAAAGCAAGCCAATTTAAAACAAGTTTATATACATACAATGAGCCCAGGAATGCTTATAGCTGAAGTTACTATGTTTGAAGATATTAAATATCCAGCAACAACTGAAGCTATGATCGATTGTGAAGTTTTAATGATAAACAAGAAAGCATTTATGGAAAACTTTTTTGGAAACGTAAATCTTTTGCAATCAATAATAAAATCATTAAGCATGAAAGTAACATATTTGATGAATTCACTTGAGGTTGAAACATCAATTGGAACTGATTTAAAAATAGCAAAATTTATCATAAATCATGAAGAAACTATTGGTAACATAAAGCATAAAGATATTGCTTATGAACTGAATACAACTTCAGAAACCGTCTCAAGAATACTAAAGAAATTTGCAGAAAGTGAATTGTTATCAAAAACTAATCCAATAATTATTAAAAATCTCCACGGATTAAAAGTATTATGCAACTAGCTACAATAACTGATATTGTAATTTTTTTGGTTTTTGTTGCTGCTTTTATGGTTTTCTCACTTTCTCCTGCAATTTGGTTAAGCGAGAAGTTACAAAACAGATATGGTTTAACTTCAGAAATAACTAATTTTTTAACTCTTTTACTAACTATTCTATTTTCAATTTTAGCTTCATATTATCTTTATCTATAAATATAAATATTACAACATAAAACAAATCTCAACTTGACAATCGTCAATTGAAAATCTTAACAATTCCTTTACAATACATATTAAGATAAAAACTTGATAAGGAGTCTAGTATGTTAGAACCAACGGTTATTCGACCAGAGATTGCATTAAATGATTTTTTACCAATATTTTTATCGTCTTCATTCGTACTTTTGTTTGGGCTTTTTTTTGTTGCTATTTACACTTTGGTAAAATTAGATGTAATAAAAAAAGTTTATATGCCTTTTGCGTATTTGTTTTGGATGCTTCAGACATACTGTATGTACTATGTAGCTACAACTATAGGAAGTGAGGCTTTTACAGTAAAAGCTCTCATGATAACTATGCTGGCGTATCTTACATTGCCACACTTATATTATTATCTAAATCAAAAAGCTCATGAAAAATACGAAAATTAACAAGGAGGTAAATGTGAAAAAAGAAGTTTCTGTTTGGACAAATAATAAATTTTGGCAAAGATCAGCTGCTTGGGTAACTGGCTTTGCTTCAATTTTATTAATATGGCTTACGTTTGATAC
>CAIJNA010000042.1 GCA_903821805.1 uncultured Campylobacterota bacterium
TATAATTATTACTAAAGCATTATTTATATAAAATTTCGAAAATGTAAATTTTGGTTTAAAAGTTTTATTTTAATATATAAGGGGTTGGAATGGGTGAAGCTATTGACATAATTGAGGCTGTAAAGTATATTTTTATGGGTCTCGGAATTGTGTTTTTCGTATTACTAGTGCTTGTGTACGTATTTAACGTACAAAGTATTGCTAAGTTATTTTTCAAATTTGATAGTGAAGGAAAATTAACAAACGAAGAGCACGCAAGAGTCACAACATCTGGAGACTCTACTGAATCTGCGGATGAAAAACAACTTACGGCTGCAATAGCAGCTGCTCTACAATATCACGATAATTCAAATAAACAAATCGCAGCTGCTATAACAGCTGCGATTTTACATCACAATAACAAAGGCGAATAAATATGGGAAAAAAGTACATTGATGTAATGGATACCACTTTCAGGGATGGTTTTCAGTCTGTTTTTGGTGGTAGAGTTTTGATGAATGATTTTATGCCGGCAGTTGAAGCAGCTTCACATGCAGGTATAAAACATTTTGAGTTTGGCGGAGGAGCAAGATTTCAATCTTTATTTTTCTATCTTCAAGAGAATGCTTTTGATATGATGGATAAATTCAGATCTATTGTTGGGCCGGATGCAAACTTACAAACTCTAGCAAGAGGAATAAATACAGTTATGCTTGATACTGGAAGTCGAGAATTAATCGATCTCCATGCAAAATTATTTGCAAAACATGGAACTACAACAATTAGAAATTTTGATGCATTAAATGATGTAAGAAACCTTGAGTATTCTGCTCAATGTATTAAAAAATATGGTTTAAAACATGAGGCAGTTGTTACAATGATGGATTTACCTCCAAAGTGTGAAGGTGCTCATGATGTTGCTTTTTACGAAAGAACTTTAAGGGGTATACTTGATAGTGGACTACCTTATGATTCAATCTGCTTTAAAGATGCAAGCGGAACTGCAAATCCAAATAAGGTTTATGAAACAATTAAAATGGCTAGAAAACTTTTAGGAGATTCTACTCATATTAGACTACATACTCATGAAACAGCTGGTGTAAGTGTTGCTTCTTATTTAGCGGCACTTGATGCTGGTGTTGATGGTATAGATTTGGCTGCTAGTCCTGTAAGTGGTGGAACTTCTCAACCAGATATTCTTACAATGCTTCATGCTACTAAAGGTGGAAAATATGATCTTGGTGGATTAGAATTAGATAAAATTTTACAATATCAAGAAGTTTTAAAAGATTGTTTAAGTGACTATATGTTGCCACCAGAAGCTACACAAGTTTCAACATTAATTCCATTCTCGCCAATGCCAGGTGGAGCATTAACTGCAAATACTCAAATGATGAGAGATGATAATACTCTTAGCAAGTTCCCTGAAGTTATTAAAGCTATGCAGGAAGTAGTTGTAAAAGGTGGTTTTGGAACTTCAGTTACACCTGTTAGTCAATTTTATTGGCAACAAGCATACGCAAATGTTATGTTTGGACCTTGGAAACAAATTGCTCCTGGATATGGAAAAATGGTTCTTGGGTACTTTGGTAAAACTCCGGTTGCACCAGATGCTGAAGTTGTAGCATTAGCGAGCGAAAAATTAAAACTTCAACCAACAGATGCAAATCCATTGGATATTGCAGATCTTGACCCTAGAAAATCTATCAGCGCATGGAAAGAAAGATTAGAGATTGAAAAACTTGAGGTAACTGAAGAGAATATTTTCATTGCTGCGGCTTGTGACGAAAAAGGTATAGCATTCTTAAAAGGTGAATCACCTTTAAATGTTAGAAAAATTAGTAATACAAAAGAAGAAAAAAAAGGAAAACAA
>CAIJNA010000043.1 GCA_903821805.1 uncultured Campylobacterota bacterium
ACTTTTTATATGTTTAGCAATAGCTGGAGATTTTCCACTTGTAGAAATTGATACAGTAAGACAGCCTTTTTTGATGTATGCTGGAAAGATAAAGTTACAATAATCAACACTATCAACTGAATTACAAAGTTTATTGTAGAGCTTACATTCATCAAAAATATCTTTCTGAAGTAACAAATCATCAACTGCTATAACTATAAGGTCAAACTCTTTTATGTCATCTTTTTCATATTTTCTCACACAAAAAGAAAGATTATTGTGTGCTATATATTCTTGTGCTTCGCTACAAATAAAAGGTGAAATAATTGTAATATCAGTTGTGAAATCAAGTATTTTCTCGAGTTTTTCTGTAGCTATGTATCCGCCACCAACTATTAAAACTTTGATTTTGTCCATTTTAAGATAGAGAGGAAAATATTTCATTGAAAATCCTTTGTTGTTTCAAACCAATTTAATTTGGCTCTAAAATTTACAACTTCACCAATTATAAACATCACAGGAGAACTAAGATGAGCTGATAGCTCAACAATATTTTCTAAAGTTCCCACAACCACTTCTTGCTCGTTTGTAGTCCCTTTGCTTATAACTGCAATTGGAGTAGTAGCATCTTTACCTACTTTTTGTAGTTTTAAGCAAATTGATTTTAGCTTGTGAAATCCCATCAAAAATACTAATGTATCTTCATCTTTCATACATTCCCAATTTATTTGTGATTTTGATTTATCATGTGATTCATGTCCGGTTATTACTTTAAAAGAAGTTGCAACATTTCTATGAGTTACGGGAATTCCAGCATAAGCAGGAGCTGCAATTGACGAGCTAATTCCTGGGATAATTTCAAACTTTACGCCTCTTTCAAAAAGATATAAGCCTTCCTCGCCACCTCTACCAAATACAAATGGATCTCCTCCTTTTAGTCTTACAACAGTTTCATATTCAAGAGATAATTGATACAAAATTTCATTAATTTCTTCTTGTGGTACAAGATGATGTCCATCTTCTTTACCAACATTTACAAACTCACAACCATCTTTGCAGAGATTTAATATCTCTGCATTTACTAATCTGTCATAAACTAAAGCATCAGCTTTTTGAACTAATTTGTAAGCTTTAATTGTCATAAGTTCAATATCGCCTGGTCCTGCTCCTGTCAAATATACTTTTCCCATTATTTTGTCTCCCTATAAATAAATATCCCAGATGGTTTTTTCACATCAAAAATCTCTTTAGATAAAACCCAATCATTTGTGTTGATAACCGATATTTTATTTGTATCATTGACTGATACAAAAAGGTGTGGTTTTTCCTCACTCCATCTTAAATGCAACACTTTCCCGTCAAAACTAAATTCTTTAAAAACCTCTAATGTATTAGTGTCAATAATTTGTATAATTGGAAATTTTTCACCACTAAAAGTAACGGCTAAATATTTTTTATCAGGACTAAGTGCCGTAAATACTGGAAGTCCTATAGTTATTATGTTTTTGATAAAGTTAAATTTATCGTCATAAACCAAAACTTTATTATCACCAACTGCTGGAATAAAAACTTGCTTTCCGCCAAGACTCCAAAAGCCAAAATGAGGTACTTTTAAAACTGGTTGATTATTCTTGGTTAAGATTTTTATTTGTGAGAAAGTCATTTTTTCTAAGTTTATTACTCCAAAATAAGGGCTTTTGAAAAATCCAACAATATAGTTTTGATTGTCAATCATCGCATCAAATGGCATAATCCCGACATTGTCAAACTCTTTAAGAGTTGTAAAGAATGGTTTTTCTTTTGAATTTCTTTGCAAAATTGTGAGTTTATCACTATCCATTTGTGCAAAAATAAGATAGTTTTTGTAAGTTTTAATCCCTACATTTCTTGAATTTGTAATTATTTTTTGGATTGGTTTTAGGTCTTTTGAAAGTATATCAACACTTTTATCATCATAGTTTGCAACAGCCACAAAATCCTCTTCAACAACAAATCCAATCGCGCTTTTACTTGTTTTGTATTCATTTAAGATTTTATTTGTTTGTGGATTAAATCTCAACACATAGCCATCTCTTGTGATAACATAACCATCTTTATCATAAAATTTTACAACCCCGTGATTCATATCTTTCATATTTATAATATGCTCTGTTACTTTGCTTTCCTCAATAATTGCCAAAGATGAGCTTTCTCGCTCAACTACAAAAAACTTCTCAGTTCCAAAAAGGCTTACTAGAAAGCCAAAAAATAAAATCCATTTTTTCATAAAATCTCCTTTTGTGAGTTTGTTCTAATTGTCTAAGAACTCGAGATAACAACTCGGGTCTTCTGCCCACAAATCATCATAAATAGCATTCGCTCTACTTCTACTTCCACCATTGCAAATACCAAGATACTCACAACTTTCACAATTTCCACTAATTTTTCGTGGAAATTCTCTAAGATTATTGAGAATTGGATTTTTTTTGTTATTCCAAATTTTTGTAAAGCTATCTTCTAAAATATTCCCAATATATTTAGGGAAAAATGGATCAGGTTTCACATTTCCAAAGCTGTCAATATTTAAAAGTTTTCGTCCAGCACTATTTCCACCCCAACTGATAAGTTTACTTTTGACAATCTCAGTGAGTTTTGGATATTTTTTTTCAATCTCTTTTAAAAATAATATGGCATCAACTTCCATATTTCCAGTAACTATTTCAATATCTTCATTTGATTTTTCATATTCAAAAGCTTTGTGTATAATGTACTTAACTGCTGTTATTCGCTCCTCTTTTGATATATCCATCGCAAGATTCTCCAAGCCTCTGCCGCTATAAACAAGATGTGAAATATATACTTTTGCAAAATTTTCTTTTTCGGATAATTCAAAAATAAAAGGGAGTGATTTTAAAGTTTGTTTGGTCAAAGTAAATCTAATACCAACTTTTCCACCAACTTTTTGGATAAGTCGCATCGCTTCGATTGATTTCTTAAACGAGCCCTTTAGTCCTCGAAACATATCGTGAGTTTCTTCATCTCCATCGATACTTACTCCTATATAATCAAAGGTTTCTACAATCTTTTGAGCATTTGAATTGTTTATATACAGTCCATTTGATGATAAATAAGTGATGATACCTTTACTTTTGGCATATGCTGCGATTTCAAAAATGTCTTTTCGCACCAACGGTTCACCACCTGAAAAGATGATAAATTTAATTTTATTTTGAACAAATTCATCTATTGTTTTTTTGATAATTTCGGTACTTAAAACATCAACGCTGTCAAGACTGGCTTTAGAATAACAATGCAAACAAGATAGATTGCAACGATTTGTAAAGTTCCAAATAACGATTGAGCCGTCAAGAACTCGTGATGGTTTAGCATCTATTGACGTTTTTAATAAGTTTGATAATCTAAACATTTCAATCCTTTTTGTTTGATTTAAAAGATAATATGTAAGTACTTATCGCTTCGTATTCATCTGATGTGAGTTCAAAAGCAGGCATGACTGTTCTTTTGTAGCCTAAATTTTTATAAGAATTTTCTGGTTTATTTATGTGAGCTATTATTTCACCATTAGTCCGATGATTTGCTATCTCTTTAAACGATGGTCCAAATGCAAGTGAAGTTTGATGATGACAACCCCAGCAGTATTTTTCAAAAACTATCTTACCATCAGTACAAAAAGCAGATGAAAATAAAATAAAACAAGCAAATAAAATTTTCACAACAACCCCTTAGTTTCCAAAAGTTTATCAACATATAAATTTTTTGCAATTGACAGTTGTCAAATGGGAAAAGTAATTTTTTAGCGATAATAGATATAAAAAGTGGAGTTTAAATATGGATGATTTCCTAAAATATATAAAAGCGGTCGGCACTGGTCCTAGGCATAATCGAGATTTGAGTAAAGATGAGGCATTTGATGCGATGAGTCAGATTTTGAATGGTAAAGTTTCACATGAAGTAATTGGAGCATTTTTACTTGGCTGGAGAGTTAAAAGTGAAACTGGTGAAGAATTTATGGGGGCAGTTGAAGCATTTGATGATTTTACAAAAAAATGTGAAATTCCAAACTCTATTGAGCTAGGTTATCCATACGATGGAAAAAATGACAATCCATATTTATTTACACTTGTAGCTTCATATTTGGAAAAATTTGAGATAAATTTAGTCCTTTGCGGCGATGATTTAAACCACGCGAAAGGCGGAATTACGGTCAAAGAAGTTTGCGAAAGTGTACAACTCGGAGAAAATATTTTTTGTTTTAATAGAGGCGAAGTTTTTCCAGCATTATCTAGACTAAATAGTATCAGGGAAAATCTACAAATACGAACTTCACTAAATAGCATCGAAAAATTAACAGGTTTTGCATCTAGCGAAGTAGGAATTCTGGGAGCCTTTCATAAACCTTTTGTCGATAAATATATCCAAATCTATCGCAATCGTTATAGAAAATTTGCAGTTATCAAAGGAAATGAGGGGAGCCTTGAAATCTTTGGAAAGTGTAAGCTGTGGATTTGTGATGGTGAAAAAATAGAAGAGATTACTATTGACCCAGAAGAATTTGGGGTAAGTTATAAAAAATCTTGGGAGAAAATCACACTTGAAGAATCCCTAGAGATGCTAGCAAATCCAAGTGAAGAACTTTTAAAACTAGCAAAACTCAATGCTGCTGTGATGCTTTATATTTATAGTGATAGTTTTGAAAGTATAAAGGAGGCATTTGAGGCGATTATGCTTTAATTATTTTTTTAGTTAGATGCCCGTCTTCTATATTTAGAACGCTGTCAAAAAAGGGCAAAAGTCTATCATCGTGAGTTACAACTATCATGGCAACTTTCTGTTCTTTTGCAATTTTGCGAAGAAGTTCCATCACCGAAATAGCCCTTTCTTTATCAAGTGCAGCCGTTGGTTCATCGGCTAAAATAATTTGTGGATTATTCGCCAAAGACCTTGCTATGGCAACTCTTTGACTTTGTCCACCAGAAAGACTCCCTATCATATATTTATTTTTATCCTCTATTCCAAGATAATTTAAAAGTTCATTTGCTTTTTTTGTATATTCAAATTTAGATACACCATTAAGTTGAGGCAATAGGGTAATATTTTCTTCAACATTTAAAAAAGGGATGAGAAAATAGCAAAATTTCAAACAATAGCCATAGATATAAATTATACTGTTAATGAAATTTTGTATTAGTATGTTATTTGAACTTTTGTCCCTTCGTAAACTTTCAAAAATTCATCGCCAAGTCCTAATTCTTTTGCTAATTCTGGACGAACTATTAGAGAATACCATTTTGAAGTTATTACATCGCCTTTTTTGAGAACTACTTCATAGTTTATAATTTTTGACTTCCCGATTCCAATATTATTTTGAAATAAAAATCCTTTTGCTTGAGGAGGTAAGACTTCAACTCCAGAATCATTTTTGTAAGTAGTTGTAAAAGTAGCAACTTTATCTTCAAGCGGGGATATTTTGAAGTTTTTCCAAATAATTTTACCTTTTCTTTCAACAATAGTTTGTACATATTTGAGTCTCATAGGTTGCAAAATAAGAGGGTGTCCCATTTTATTCTTTATTATTAAATCAAATCCTTTTTTTGTTTTGATAAGTTGTAGATCTACTGCTTTTTGTACCATTTCATTCGAACGGATACCCAAGAAATCATGAGTTGCATAGTTTGAACGACCTTTTTTATCTACCTTGACTGGACTCCCACTTGTTTTTGGCATATGACAACCAATACAGTCACTAGTAGGTTCTTTCGGCTCATTTTTAGAGTTGCAAATTTCTATACCAAAACTATTATATTTATGAGAATGACACCCCATACAAACTTGCGAATTTTTATAGATTTCATTTGAGTTACTAGCATGCTTATCATTCATATCAGGATCTTTGATATTAGCAAAAAAAGTTGGTTTGCCACCTGTGTAATTATAAAAATTAATATTTTGATGTTTTGCTTCCATAACTTTTGTTATCTGATGACAATAAAAACAACTTACTCCATCAATTTCTTCTTTGATTCTATTGTTAGGTTTTATATCTCCAGTTTTTAAATCTAATAAATTTGGAGCTGCAGGAGAATGGCAAAATGCACAGTCATATTTATTAGGTGTTGTTTTATATTTGATAGCTTCATGAAATAAATCTTTGTGAATTGATGAATTATGGTGCATTGACATCTTGTGTTCTTCATAAATATTATCGTGACATTCTGCACAATTTTTTGATTCAATGTAAGCAGAAAATAAATTAGTAAGCACTAAAAAATAAAATATATAGAATTTCATCAAAAGCCTTTTTTACTTTTTAGTAATTAATTTCTTCCCCAAAAAAGGGGAAGAATATTGAATTAAGCTCCAGGTATAGTTTGTCTGTGCTCAATAGAATAAGTAAAAGTAGGAGTTGTAAGGCCCTCAACATAGTTTACAAATTCGCCAGTTTTTGCATCGTAAATTCCCATTCTTCCAGCGTTCCATACACTAATCATTGTCCATTGACCATGATTAGAAGGTTCAGCATGTAGAAGTCTTGGAATCACTGCTTTTCCATCTTTATCTTTTACTGTTGGAACTTTCCAAGTTTTTAATACTTTTTTAGTTCGTCCATCTATTAGTTGACCTTCAGTTGTCCCAACTTTGATAATTTTTGCAACATCTAAATGTTCTTTATCTACAAGATGTACTTCATTCCAAACTTTTGGGCTTCCTAGAACATTATCTGCCCAAAGGTAAGGTGTATGTTCACTTGTTCCAATAAACAATCCTCCTCCACCAGTTGGAATGCTTCTGACAACATCCCAATTACTATCCCAAACAGAAACTTGTCCAACATTCATATTAACTGTTGCATTAAGTTGTTTATACTCTTTGTTATACCAGCTTGAACCTTGTCCAGGATGAGGTTTGCTTCCAGTTCCAGTATAAACTTTTGATACCAAAGATTTAGTTTTAAAATCTACGATGCCAATTACATCACTTCCTTGTGAAGCAATCATATAATATCTTCCAAGCTCTTTTCCTTCATTCAAGAAGGCATCATGTAGAATATTTCCTATTCCTGGAATATCTCCAACTATTGGGAAATCAGGTTTTGAATAATCTATAATATAGACTCGGCCAGCGTCTTTTAATGCCATAGCAAAATAAGGTCCATATGGTGTATCTGCAATTGAAGCTACTCTACTCTCACCAATTTTCCCATCCATTCCTTCAACTTTATCGGTTGCATAAATTTTTAGTGGTTCAAGTGTCATAGCATCCAACATGACAGCTCCTCCTGGAGTGTAGTTTCCGGCCAATAAATATTTTCCATCTGGAGAAACACCAAGTCCTCTTGATTCACTTCCAACCCTAACTTCAGCAATTTTTTGTTGTCCTGGAGTGTTTAGGTCAAACATAGTAACAAGTCCATCTCTTGAAATAGAGTATGCATATCTTGGCATTCTTTTATTTGTAACCGTAACATGAACAGCAAATCCAGCTGGATGAGTTGATAATTTAGTACCCTTTGTGCCATCTAAAAATGTAACTTTAGAGGCATCTCTTTCTGTAACAAATACTATATCTGTTGCATTTTCTACATCAACAGCATCTGGATATTTTTTTGCAAAAGCTGCTCGATCGTTTAAAGTTCTCCATTTAGATTTAACATTTTCTAACGTTAAATTTTCAACTTTTTTACCTGCAAATTTTTGTAAATAATCAACCATTTGAGAAGCTTCATGTTTACTTATTGTCCCCTTAAATGGAGGCATAGCAGTTCCTGCACGACCTTCTAATATTGTCTCTGCCAAAAACATTGAAGTTTTATCTTTTAATTTATCAGGTCTAATATCACTACCTACTCCACCTTGATGCATAGGACCATGACAACCTTGACATTCTTGCTCATAAGCTTTTTCAGCATCATATGCAAATAGATTAGTTAATCCGCCAGTTATTACTATAGCTGCTGCTACACTTAAATATTTATTTAGTTTCATATTATTCTCCTTAAATTTATTTTAAAGTGAGAAAGTTCTTAATCATTTAAGAACTTTCGGTACTAGTTATTTCTCATTTTCCAGTCTTTTTTTCTCCTGAGCGTATATCCAAAACATTGGCAAAATAATCACCGTATGTAAAAATATTGTCAGCGTCAAAGGTCCTTGATTGAGCATAGCAAAAAAGCTAGGCACAATATCTGTTAGTGGTTCGATCATACTAATCTCCTTATCTTGTGTGAATTTTTGATTTTCCAATACTTAGTAAATCAGCTACTAAATAAATAAAACCAACAAAAGTAACGATTCCCATTGCGAGTCTCCAAGCCATACCTTGAACAAACCATATTGCATCCTGAGATATAAAGTATCCTTCCCAAGTTGCTCCCATTTGAGCTCTCTCAACCAAAACTTGACCATAACCTGCAATTGTTAATGATATAGTCATACCTAAAACACCCATTGTAATTAACCCTAAAGCCATTTTTGAAGCAAAAGTTGACTTCATTGCTTTAATTCCATTTGTGCCCTGAACACCTATATAAAACATTCCTATTAATATAGTTGCGTAAGCACCAAAGAATGCAAGGTGTCCATGGGCTGATGTAAATTGTGTACCATGTGTGTATATATTTACTTGTGGTAATGTATGAAAGAACCCCCAAATACCAGCTCCTAAAAAGTTACCAAAAGCATTTGTAACAAACCATGCAAATGCGGGTGAATTGTTTTGAACAGCTTCTTTTCCTTCTCCAAGTCTTAATCCAGTTTCTTTTCCCCAGTCATATACAACATGTACAAACATAGCTACAAGAGGA
>CAIJNA010000044.1 GCA_903821805.1 uncultured Campylobacterota bacterium
AACTTTTTAGATACTGATTTATTTGGTGCATATTTAAAGATAAATAATACTCCAGCGCCCACAAAAGAAGATATTTTAACGTTTGCTCACAAAAATGATTTGGGTTCAATTTTTGTTATAGTAAATGATAAAATAAATATTCTGGATTCTGTATCTTTTGCTGTTGTAGATAGTATACCTTTAACAAACGATGACAAAACATCATCAAGTCCATTTCATACAAATGTAGAAGATATCAAAGTATCAACATTTAGCTTTTTTGGGCTAAAAAGCATTGGTGAATACCATAGTTATTACAAAAAATTATTAGGATTGAAAGATGGAAAATAAACATTTAGAAGTACTAAAAAATATCGTTGGTGAGGAAAACATCAAAAGCGATAAGGCACATATGATAGCTTATAGCTATGATGCAACTAGGAGCAGATTCGAACCAGATGCTGTAGTTTTTCCAAAAGACAAGCATGATATCAGCGCTATTTTAAAATACTGCAATGAAAATAAAATTATTGTAGTTCCAAGAGGTGCTGGAAGCGGATTTACAGGTGGAGCATTGCCTGCAAGTGGTGGAATAGTGCTTTCTCTTGAAAGGCACATGAATAAACTTCTTGAAATAGATATGCAAAATATGGTTGCAGTTGTACAACCTGGACTTGTAAATATGGACTTACAAAAAGCTGTTGAGGCTGTTGGGCTATTTTATCCTCCAGATCCTGCTAGTGAAGAATACTCAACACTTGGTGGAAATGTAAGTGAAAATGCAGGAGGAATGAGAGCTGCTAAATATGGGATTACTAAAGACTATGTGATGGCCTTAGAAGCTGTTTTGCCAAATGGTGAAATCATAAAAGCTGGTAAGAAAACGATCAAAGATGTCGCCGGATACAATATTGCTGGTATTTTGATAGCAAGCGAAGGAACTTTGGCAGTTATAACTGAAATCACTCTAAAACTTATTCCAAAACCAAAATACAAAAAAACATATATGGGCATATTTCCAGATGTAACTAGTGCCATGAATGCTGTTTTCAAATCACTAGCAAGTGGTGCAAGTCCTGTTGCGATGGAATTTTTGGATTCTTTGGTAATACAAGCACTAAAAGAAAAACTAAAAGTAGAGCTTCCTGAGTTTGCTGGCGGAATCTTAGTTGGTGATGTGGATGGAAGTCTTCCAGATGAAATAACTTATCAACTTGACGTTTTGGAAAAATCATTTAAAGAAAATGGTGCGAGTAATTTTATAATTGCAGCTGATGATACTGAAGCTAAAAAGTTATGGTTTGCAAGAAGAAATGCTTCTCCTGCTGTTACTATTTTTGGTACAAAAAAACTAAATGAAGATATTTCTGTTCCTAGAAGTAAGCTTCCTGAAGCACTCGAAGCAATTTATGCAATTGGTGACAAGTATGGATTTAAAGTTCCTTGTTTTGGGCATGCCGGAGATGGAAATATCCATGTAAATGTTATGGTTAAAGATAAAAACAATGAAAAAGAGATGGAAGATGGTCACAAAGCGATCGAGGAAATTTTCCAACTTGTAGTTGATATGGGTGGCACTTTAAGTGGTGAACATGGTATTGGCACTAGCAAAGCTCCATTTATGCATATTGCATTTAGTGATGCCGAGATGGAACTATTTAGAAGTATCAAAAAAGCTTTCGATCCAAATAATATTTTAAATCCATTTAAAATGGCACTTTAATAATGTCTTACAATTTTCCTAATATTAAGAAATTTGTAGTTTCAAATTTCAAAAGAGCGTACAACTTTTTTGATGATGATACGTTTTATTTTGCAGCAAGTTTGAGCTTCTTTACACTCTTTTCTATGCTTCCTATCTTGGCACTTGTGGTAGCTGTGATGTCTTCATACACCATATTTTCATCTCAAATTGAGATGTTTTTATTTTTTGTACTAGAC
>CAIJNA010000045.1 GCA_903821805.1 uncultured Campylobacterota bacterium
GATCTCTTTTCTTTTTGATATTTTTCGCCTTGAGAGACTTTTGTTGTAAGCGACTTTTGCGTTGCTTCTGCTGAAATATTTTTGTCGTTCGTTATTTTAAAAATTGGTTCCTCTTTGGGTTCCTGTTTATTTATTTTGTTGATTCGTGGAGAAAAAGGATTTGAATTTTGTTCAATATTTGTTGATTGACCATTTGTATTATTTATTGAATCAAAAAGAAATATTTTTGATAAAAATAAAACAAGGCATAGCAGGAGAATTATTATTGAGATATTTAAATAAGGTATTTTTTGTTTTTGAAGAACTTTACGAGGTTTCTTATTTTTTTTATTAGACAATATTTTTCTTTTGGGAGTTTACGTGGCAAGCACTAAGCTTACCACGTATGTTTTAGTTTGTTTCTGTATTTACAATTTTGTTTGCAGCAATCCATGGCATCATAGATCTAAGTTTAACCCCAGTTTGCTCTATTAAAGAAGCTCTAGCGTTTGTTCTTTCAGCATTCATTCTTGGATAACCAGCTTGACCTTCAAGTATGAAATCTTTTGCAAATCTTCCATCTTGGATTTCTTTTAAGATCTCTTTCATAGCTGCTTTTGAAGTTTCATTGATAACTCTTTTTCCAGATACATAGTCACCGTATTCTGCTGTATTTGAAATAGAATATCTCATATCTGCAATTCCACCTTGGAACATTAAGTCAACGATTAATTTTAATTCATGTAGACATTCAAAATATGCAAGTTCAGGAGCATATCCAGCTTCAGTTAAAGTTTCAAATCCAGCTTGAACTAAAGATACTGCACCACCACAAAGAACAGCTTGCTCTCCAAATAAATCAGTTTCAGTTTCGTCTTTGAAAGTAGTTTCGATAATAGCAGTTCTTCCACCACCGATAGCGCTTGCATAAGAAAGAGCTAGCTCTCTAGTTACACCACTTGGATTAGCACCGATAGCAATAAGATCTGGAATTCCACCACCTCTTACGAATTCACTTCTTACAGTATGTCCTGGAGCTTTTGGCGCGATCATAGTTACATTGATATCACTTCTTGGAGAAATTCTTCCATAATGAATATTAAATCCGTGTCCAAATGCAATAGTTGCACCTTTTTTAAGATTTGGCTCAATTTCATTTTTATAGATTTCTGCTTGATTTTCATCAGGTAGAAGTATCATTACGAAGTCAGAAGCAGCTGAAGCTTCAGCAACAGTCATAACTTCAAAACCTTTAGCAGCAGCTTTATTCCAGCTACTTCCGTCTTTTCTAAGTCCAACAATAACTTTTACGCCACTATCTCTTAAATTTTCTGCATGTGCATGACCTTGAGAACCAAATCCTATCATTGCTACAGTTTTTGATTTAATTAATTCAATATTACAATCTTTGTCGTAGTAAACATCTAATGCCATATTATCCCCTTTAATGTGTTTTTTAAATTTTGCGATTGTACCAAATGTTAAATTAAACATAAATTTTAACTAGTGGCTTTTTGCCGAATCTCTTTAAAATAAACCAAAATTGTCTTTTTTAATTGGTTAGATTAGATATCATCTCATTAAATTATTAAAATTAACAAAGGAGGAGTTCAACTTTATGCAAAATATTTTAGAAAAAATTGAAACCAATATCGATTTAATTAACTCATTTGACAAAGATATGATTTCCTTTGAGAACGGCATTTTAAAAATAAATAAAAAATATAAAATCGGATATGTAGTCGTAAATCATGGTAAATTTTATCTAAATTCCCCGTTTGATGAAAAAGATACACTTATTGATAGAGAAGATTTACTAGGCTCTGATGAAGGTGATTTTGTAGTAGTTAGAGTTATTTTTAATCCAAGGGGAAAACTCAAAGTTAAAGTTGTTTTGATGGTGGAAAAAAATCAAAGCAAATCCCTTGTTGTTTATCACAAACACAATTTTATCTCAGTTAAAAATAATAATAAAGTACACACAACAATCATACAAAATCCAAAAGAAGGGGATTTGTATCTTTTGGACACAGGTTCATATGATTTTTTTGGAAACATGAGTAACCCTACGGTCGATGAAAAGATTTCACTATATCTTTACAAAGAGGATTATAGATTATCAAAATACGAAACAAATGTTTCAGATAAAACAATCAATTTTCAAAATAGAGTTGACCTGACAAATCTTGATTTCTGTACTATCGATCCTGTTGGTGCTAAAGATCACGATGATGCTATTTTTTATGATTATGAAAATCAAATTTTGTATGTAGCCATAGCTGATGTTAGTCACTATATTAAAGAAGGAAGTGCTCTTGATGAAGACGCAAAGAGACGCGGCTTTTCTGTTTATTTTCCAAATAAAGTCCTACCAATGCTACCTTTTATTTTAAGTAGTGACTTGTGTTCTCTGAAGCCCAATGTTGAAAGATACGCATTTGTTTGCAAAATACAGCTTGACATTAAAAATCTAGAAGTCAAAAAAAGCGAATTCTTTGAAGCAGTAATTGAGTCAAAAAATAATTTTAGCTATGAGGTCATTGATGATAAGATAGAAAATAAAACTCTCCCTATAGAGATTGAAGAGCTGCTCCATTTAACCAAAGACCTTAGGGACAAAAGATTAAAAAATGGATACAACTTTAGAAATGAAGAATTCAGATTGATTTTAGATGAGAAGGAAAATTTAGTTGGAATAGATGCTTCTCACAGTACATTGTCGCATCAGTTGGTTGAAGAATGTATGTTGATGGCAAATCAAGAGGCAGCAAAAAAAATAGGTAATTATGGAATTTTTAGGATCCATGAAGAGCCTGATATGAAAAAAATTGATAAGCTAATTGAGGATTTGAGTGGACTTGGATTAAACATCAAAAAGAAAAAAGACATTCATTCTACGATTGCACACATACAAAAAGAAGCCGATAGATTTTTTCTGACAAAAGAAGTTGATAAGATGATTATTAAAGCTCAACAGCAAGCAAAATATAGTAGTAAAATTGATAGTCACTTTGGACTTGGATTTTCTCATTACAGCCATTTTACTTCACCAATTAGAAGATATGCAGATTTAACATTACACAGAATCCTAAAAGGCTCAAAAGTACCAAAAGAGATTGAAAATATTTGTGAAAACATAAGTAATATAGAGCGTGAAATAGCAAAAATGGTATGGGATTTGGAAGCACGAAAATATGCTAGATGGGCTTCACAAAATCTTAACATAGGATTCAAAGCTAACATTTGCGATATTGGAGATATTGTAAGCGGAGAACTCGTCGAGGAGATGATGGGATTGAAATTCGAAATTCGAAATTATAAAGGTGAAAAGCTATACAATAAAGTCAATATTTTATTGACAGAAGTCGATTTGATTTCTAAAAAAATATATGGAAATATAGTTAGATAGTAAGCGGAAAATAAAAAGAAATGTATAAAAATGAATTTGACAAAGAGTTTAATAAAGGTACGGAGTATAGCGCATACTTTTTTTATGGTGCCGAGAGTTTTCTTGTCGAGAGTTACGGAGAAAAAGTAGCCAAGAAATTGGCTAATGGTGAAGATATTAATAAACTATATTTTGAAGAATTTAGTACAGATCAAGCAATAGATATTTTATCTCAAAGCTCTTTGTTTAGTTCGGCCAACATACTACTTGTTAAAATTAACAAAAAAGTTCCGAAAAAAGAATTAGACAAAGTGGTAGAATCTTGTTTCAAAAACCAAGATAACAAAGTTGTGTTCTGTTGTTTCGGGGATGCAGATTTTAAGAGCATGGAAAGTAGTTTTACGAAAAAAACAAATAGTGTTGCAGTTAGATTTTATCCATTAGAAGACTATGAAGCTAAACAAATTCTTGGTGAAAAAGCAAACGAACTCAAGATTGATATCGCGAGTCACGATCTTGAATTTTTGTACAATATGCACCAAAAAGATCTTGCATTATCATTTTCAGATTTGTCTAAATTGGCTATTTTGGACGAGCAGATCACCTCAAAAACTATCAGCCTACAGTGCTTTGGCCTTGGAAGTGTAAATATCGATGATTTTTTGGAAAAATTAATTTTGGGTAAAAATGTTAACAAAGATATTTATGATTTATTGGAAGAAGGAATTGATGAAATAGCTCTTGTTTATAGAATAACAAGTTTTGTTTCTCAGTTATTTATGATTAATAGTTATTTGAAGCTATATGGAAATCTTAATATTTTAGAGATTTGGGGATATCCTCTGCCTCAAAAAATAGCACAAAGACAAGCATCGCTTGCTACAAAATTTCATAAAAATGATTTTACAAATATGCTGACTTTTTTGCAAGACCTTGAGCTTGAACTAAAAAGCGGAAAAGTTATAGATATTAATACATATTTTCAGTCAAGATTGCGGCTATTTCAGAAATAAATCCTTTATAAGCTTTTTATTATATCTCTTTAGATAAAATCCACCTCCAAAAAACCTTGCTGGAACAATTTTATGAAAATAAAATAGTTTTGGCTAAATCCAAAAGGAGAAATTGATGGCTAGAATTAGACATTATGAGACTATGTTTATAGTTAAAACAACTTTAACAGAAGAAGAGATCAAAAATCAAATCGACACTGTTAAAGCGAACATTGAGAAAAATGGTGGGACAATAGTATCTGTTGACGATATGGGAAACAGAGAATTGGCTTATGAAATCGAAAAAAATAAAAGAGGTTACTATTACGTAATTTACTTCCAAGCACCATCTGAGTCAATCATTGAGCTTGAAAGAAATTATAGAGTAAACGAAAGTATTTTAAAATTTATGTTTATTAAATTTGATGGTAAAAAAGAGATTGCTGAATGGACTAAAATGAGTACTGATGCAGCTAAAAAAGAGCAAAAATAAGTCGTTGAGCAAAGTTTAGATAAGAAAGGACTATTATGTATAACAAATTAATTGTAATCGGAAATCTAACGAGAGACATCGAACTAAAATATATTCCAAGTGGAGCAGCAATAGCAAAAGGCGCAATTGCAACTTCACACAAATATAAAGCACAAGATGGAAGTCAAAAAGAAGAAGTTTGTTTCTTGGATTTTAATGTATTCGGGAAACCAGCTGAGATTATAAATCAATATGTTAAAAAAGGTTCAAAAGTTATGCTTGAAGGTAGACTTGTTTTCGAACAATGGACTGCACAAGATGGAAGTAGCAGAAGTAGACATGCTCTTAGGGTTGAAGAATTTAAATTTTTAGATTCTAAATCAAGTGGCACAAATTCTGATGATGCTTACCAACCAAGACAAGTAGAATCTTATAATAAGCCTTCTTATAACGCACAACAAGGTGGTACTAAAGCACCTGCTTACGCACAGCAACAAGTACCAGAAATAAACATCGACATCGATGATGACGAAATTCCATTTTAGAAAAGGATTGTAATATGGCTGAAAAAAGAAAATTCTCAAAAAAATTCTGTAAATATAGTGCTATGAAAATAGAAAGTATTGATTATAAAAACATGGAGTTATTAAAAATATCTCTAAGTGAAAGAGGAAAAATTATGCCTCGAAGACTTACTGGTACTTCTAAAAGACACCAAGAGCTTGTAGAATTAGCAATAAAAAGAGCTAGACATATGGCATTAATTCCATATGTTGTAAATACAAAACAATTAACAGGTCCTGCATATTCTGCAAGATAATCTGAAAAAGATTTGTATAAAAAAAGGCTAGAGAGAAATCTCTAGCCTTTTTTATTTGTTTAAAATTAGAAGTTTATTTTTGACAAATAAAAATTAATTTATCAGGTTTTTCTTCACTGTGAAGATGGAAATTTATTATTTGTTTAACCTCAAATCCACATTTGTCTAAAAGTTTTTTAACTGCATTCTTTTCATGGAAATGTTGAGTTATAAAATCTTCTTCTTTTGTATACTTCCCATTATCTTCACTTGAAAATAATACAATATTGGTTGTCAAGATTTTTTCAGAAAATACAGCATCTATTGCTATAAACTTATCTTCAAGGTTTATATTTAGACTTCCATCAGCAACATCTTCAAATCCGTAAAGAGTATTAATATCAAATATGAAATATCCTTCTGACACCAGAAGATTATATGTGTTTTGAACAAACTTTTCCAAAGTCTTTTTGTCCATATAATTTAGTACATCAAAAATGGCAGTTGCGCAATCAAACTTTTCTGTTACATTTTCAATGTCAATACATTCAACATTCAACTTTTTAGATTTGCAAACCTTAACCTGCTCGCTACTCAAGTCTGTACCAAAAGTTTCAATACCCATCTCTTGCAATTGAAGTAAAAATTCACCTTGGCCGCAACCAATATCTATAGCTTTCTTTACTTTGAGCTCTTCGCATATTTTTAAAAATGCATCATATAGCTCTTCTATTTCGTCTTGAAAGTTTAGATATGGCTCTATTTTTGAGTATAAATTAAGTGAGTGCAAGCTTTTCCTTTAAGTCCAGAATAGCTGTTTTTTTAGCATAAAAAGAATTCTTATTGGCTATTAAATGTGCCGATGTAAGCATGATTGTGTCACCAACTTCTAATCCATTTTGCTTCATTGTCTCGCCGGTTTCCACAATGTCAACAATACAGTCACTTAGACCTACTAGGGGAGCAAGTTCTATTGATCCATATAATTGAACTAATTCAACCGCCATAGCCTTACTTTCAAAGAATTTTTTCGCAATCGTTGTATGTTTTGTGGCAACTTTTATTGATGATCTATTCCAGTCTATTTTATCACCAGCTTTAAGTCCTATGGCAACCTTACACTTGCCTATCTCAAGATCTAGAAGCTTTATAAGGTCATATTCTTTTTCCTCCAAAACATCAAGTCCAACAACACCAAGGTCAGCTGAACCATACATTACATATGTTGGAACATCTTGATTTCTTACATTCAAGAATGTAAAACCAGCTTTTCTTAGGATTAGCTTTCTATCCTCAAATTCAAATTTTTCACCAAAAGCTTTTTCAAATTTCTCTAAAGTTTGCTCCGCTATTCTTCCTTTTGGAAGTGCTATTGTAATCATTTTTTCTCCTCTATAATCTTTTTCATATTATCAAAAATTAGTCTGTCTCTAAATTCATAGTCATCAAAGTACTTTAAAAATATTTTAGAAGTTTCCCCGGTTATGATAAGTTTTAAATTGTATTTTTTCTGTATTTCTTTTATTGGTAAAACAATCATTTTTATTATTGCCGAACTAATTGCTTCGTTTGTGTTAATTGGCATATCATCAATGTTTATGTTTTCCTGAAAGTCAAAAATCAATTTCTTTGAAATCATTGAATATGACCTTTTAAGTGTTTCAAATCCTAGCATGATAAATCCGCCAAGATGAGCATTGTTTTGCATGACATCTATGGTTATCGCGCTTCCAAAATCAACTATTATGCCATTACTAATAAATTTACATGCAATTGATCTATCTATTCCTAATGTGTTTGCATATGTCGTTTTGAATTCGAATTTCTCCCCAATATCCAAAGAGTTTGGAAATTTCTTTTGAAATACTGTTCTGGCCTCGTCATTAACGCTTATAAAGTAAACCATCTCGTCTATCTCTGTAGATAATTTATTGGTAGATAAATTATCTGATATTGATAATTTGAAGTCCTCTTCACTATTTTCTGAAATCTTTAGGAAGTGAAAAGTTGTATTTCCAATATCACACAAAATCATTATATAGTTTCCAATTGTTTTCAGTTAGATATTTAATTGATTTACCACATATATCATGTTTAATTATTAAAATATTTACTTTAAAATTATGATTTTCAAGAACTGACAATTTATTTTTTAATTCATTCAGACTTATAGCATCTTTTGATATAAATCTATTCTTTTGATTTACAACAAATACACTTATATAGTGATTGTTTGTATCGCATCCACTATATATATCTATTTGTTTTCTTGTTCCAAGTGAGTTTCTTGTTATGTTTCTAAAATCAGAAAAAATAAAACCATTGTTCCCAAGTAACTCAGTAGCTATTTTCATTTAGTCTAGTTTTAGAAGTTGATTTTCAAAGTAGATTTTATTTTTTGACGCATAAACCTTTTCATCTTCAAAAAATGACAAAGTATCAACTAGAGTTGTTTTAAAATCATTAGAAAGCTTTAGTATGTAGCCTTGAGATTCTAGAAGATAAATATTTTTAGATGAATCTAGACCAATAGCGTGAAATTTAGCAAATTTAAATTTTGTACTATTTATAACATTCAAATCAAAATCAAGCTTCATTAGTGTCCCATCTAGCAATGCAAGATATATGAAGTTATCATCTATTGTATAGTTTTGAATTAGTACATCTTTAGTATTGTATTTTCCTTTGTTTAGAGAAACTATTTTTGCACCAGATGCCGCAATTAATGTATCACCAACTGTCTTCAGTAAAATAATATTCTTAACTTCATTTTGCAAATCAATAGAAAGTGTTCTTGAGATTTTGTTGCTCTCATTGTCTATAATAACTATCTTTCCATCTAGTGTTGGGAATAATGTTATTTTACTTAATATGATAGGCATTGCGAATCTAGTATCATTTATGTATGCTGGATCTAAATATTCTTTTATTTTGAATTTGTTTTCTTTCAAATCCCAAATCCCAAATGAATTATCAGAAAAATTCATCGCCAGAAGATTATCTTTTTTTGTTGCAGCAATAACGTTTGAAGAAAAATTAATAGTTGAGTTTGTGTCGCTTATGTAAACATTGCCTTTTTTGTCAGCAGAAATTATAGTATTATCAATAGTATTAACGTATTCATATCCTTCTTGCAGGCTGAATGACGATACGCCAAAATCATTAATAATTCTGTTGTCTGTAGTTGTTGCTCCAGCGCTATTTAAAGATTTGATGTAACTAGGAATGGTTACAATTTCTTTATCTAGATCAAATGACTTAATACCTTTTGGGTTGTAATATTGTTTGCTTGAACAGCCAGCAAAAAACAAAAGAGTGAATAATAAAATCGTAAATAATTTCATTTTATTACTTAGTGATCAAGAAATGTTGGAGCATATCGCTAAGGGGCAAAACTCTACTTTTAGGATTGATTTTTGCTATAGTCTCTTTCGCTTTTTTGTAATCTTGCTTGTCAATTAAAATCAAAGTTTTGCTTACTATTGCAAAATCTTTAAGTAGGAAATCTTGTTCTAAAATCATAGAATCAAGAGCCGCTAGATCACCGCTATTAACTGCTTTATTGTATTTTGCAACATCATCTAGATATTCTACATTGTCAGCTACTGTTTTGTCTTTAGAGATTTGAAAAGTCGCAATAGCAAACAATTTGTCATTTGTGTTTTTCAGTTCCTCCAGTGCAACTTTATCACTAGAATTAGCAAGCACTTTAGTGTAAGCATTGTTTGAAGATTCCAAATTTTTGTCGCTTATTACATTTGTGATTGCCATTACGATAAGGGCAGTAACTAAAGCAATCCCAGAACCAATGATTATTAATTTGTATTTTTTGTAAAATTTTTCAATTTTAAAAAAACTCTCGAAAAATTGCTCTTGTGTAGAAATTTCTTCTTTTATTGATGACATATTTTCTTGTAAACTCATTTTTATTGACCCGCTTTATTAATGTTTTGTTATTATGTTAGCGATTTTAACTAAATGTTTATAAAATATTACTTTTATTAAATTTTGGTTAAAATCACGACTAATAAATGCTCAAAACAAAATATTTAAAGGTTGCAAGTGAAAATGGATAGAATTATATTTTTAACACTTTTTATAGTTTTTGGGTTTATGTTTGGACTTGACAATAAGCCAAATATAAAGCTAGATGACAATAAAAGTGCACCTTCAAGACAAGAATCTCTAGCAAAGCTTATGACTGTTATTTCAACAGTTGAAAAATATTATGTTGATGATGTAAAACTTGATGCCATTGTAAATAAAGCAATTGCAGGACTTATGACAGAATTGGACGCTCATAGCACATACATGGATGTGAAATCATTTAAGGCAATGAATGAAAGCATGGATGGGGAATTCGAAGGATTAGGTATTGTTATTGAAGCAAAAGATGGCGCTTTAACTGTAATTTCTCCAATTGATGATACGCCAGCATTTAAGGCAGGAATCAAACCGGGAGATATTATTCTTAAAATAGATGATAAATCAACA
>CAIJNA010000046.1 GCA_903821805.1 uncultured Campylobacterota bacterium
CATTTGTTAAGGTTGTTGACGTGGCACCTTTTGGAGCATTTGTTGATATTGGGCTACCAAAGCATCTCCTTGTTCCAAATAATAAACAAAAAAATAAATTCCATGTTGGTGATACTAGAATTATTAGAATAGTTAAAGATGAACAAACTAATAGACTAATAGGAATTGAAAAAATAACTTCATTCTTATCAAATGAAACAAAACATTTTAAAAAAAATGATGAAGTAAAAGTGCTTGTGATAAGTAAAACTCCACTTGGATTTAAAGTTATAGTTGATAACAATTTTGAAGGAATGCTTTACGCAAATGAAGTTTTCTGTAAATTATTTACAGGTGATACTAAAAAAGCATACATTAAAGCAGTTCGAGAAGATGGAAAGCTTGATGTATCACTTCAGCCTATCGGACGAAGTGCAAATAAAGATGCAGGAAGTGAAAAAATATTAATGCTTCTTGAAAAAAATAGTGGTTCTATGCCTTATAACTATAAAAGTGATGCTGAAGTTATTAGTAAGGTATTTGGCATGAGCAAGAAAAATTTTAAAAGCTCACTTACATTGCTAATAGAATCACAAAAAATATTACTTGACGAATCTGGAATAAAAATATTATAATTTTTTTTCCAGATAATATTTTTTTAAGAAAGAGAAGCTATAATTCTGCTCTTAAAATGGAGGCATAGCAAAGTGGCTAATGCATTGGATTGCAAATCCTTGACCCTCGGTTCGATTCCGAGTGCCTCCTCCAATATCAATCAATAAAAACACTAATTCATAAATACTCTCATTTTTACAATAAGTTACGTTTTAATATATATACTCTAAAATACATCCAATAATGACAAATATAGAAACAATACAATTAACATCAGATAATATGAATAATTTAATGACATATTCACAAATGCTCAACAAAGACCCAAATACCATTATTAATAATGCGTTGGAAGAATACTTTAATGCTGAACATAAAAAAATAGCAGAAAAAAATATTCATGATGAAAATATATTAACAAATTTAGATTATGATGAATTTTGGGATGGAGTTGAACTGTGAATGGGAAAATAAGAAATAATATTAAAATAGGTTCAGTAGTACATATAGTTTTAAAAGAAGACCAAAGAAGTGGTAATTTAACACAAGGCATAGTTAAAAATATTCTTACAAACTCACCAACACATCCGCATGGCATTAAAGTAAGACTTGCAAGCGGAGCTGTTGGAAGGGTTCAGGAAATACTCTAGGATTTTCCAATCTAGCTACAAATAACAAGAGTACTCAGTAAGATATTTTGTTTTTTATTTTAAATATTACTTGACCGTATTTGTAAAAAAATATTCAATAGGTGTATCCAATATATTCGCTATTTTACATAACTGATCTATGTTAAAATGCTTTCCCTCGATTCCAAGTTCAGATTTAGCAACAATGCTTGCTGATTTATACCCCATTCGTATGCTTAAGTCAAATTGACTCATTCTAAATTCTTTTCTTCTTTTGGCCACATTTTGTCCTATTGTAATATGAATATCATTTAATTTTTCACCATCCATATTAATGCAACCATTCATTTTATCATTCATAGTAACCCTATTCAATTAAAATCTATTTATTAATAGAAAGTATAATAAAACGAGAGTGTCATTTGAGTGTCATTATGAAAAAAATATTAATTTTTGTAAAAATCTTCCAAATATATTCATGCTACACAAAAGATATGATAAAAGCAGCTCCATGTTTACCATTTGTAACGGTTAGTTTTCCACCTAAATGATCTTCAATAATAATTTTTGACATATATAGTCCAAGTCCAGTTCCATCTTTGTCAAGTTTTGTTGAAAAATAAGGATCGAATATGTGTTCACTAATTTTCTTATTTATTCCGCCAGCATTATCTTCAATTGATATCGAATGCGAATTGTCAGTTTTATCATAAAAGATTTTAATAATTATTTTTGGATTAGTTATTTTTCGTTCCACTAAAACATCTTCCGCATTTTTAAGGATATTTAATATCAAGACAGTTGTGACCGTTCATGCTGTCGTGCCCATCAAGAAGATAGATGATCAATTCCTCCATACCTTTGGATGGCAAAAGTTGAGAGATC
>CAIJNA010000047.1 GCA_903821805.1 uncultured Campylobacterota bacterium
AATAATATCGCCGATAAAAATTATCAAGAAGTAGATGGTTATGCTACATCTCCAAGAGCTTATTATGTAGGTATAAATGCAACTTTCTAAACAAATCAAAAAACGACCATTTTTAAATTATAAATTCCTAAATTCAGTTTTTACAGGACTCGCTATGGGTTCTGTTTTTACAATTTACGGAACTTTAAGTCCATCAATTTTTTCTATCGGCGGAATATTTTTGGCAATCGGACTTTTATTTGTAGCAAAAATATATACAAAAATATTAAATATTAAGGCATTTTTTGAAATATCAATTGGTATTGAAATTGTAATGCTTATAATGGTTGGTTATTTTTTGTTAAGTCCATATAACTACACAACAGCAATGCTTGTATACATAAGCTATCAAATTTCATTTATGTTCGGAAGCTATCTAGTTAGAGCCGAAACAGTTTTTTTAAGTAGAATAAAAATGCTTAGCTTTTTAGATGTTGCAAAACAAAAAGGTTATCTAGTAGGACTTGGTGTATCTTATGTGTTTTATGAATCACTAAAATATTTCGGAATAACAGACAATCAATCTCAAGTGTATTTTTTACATTTTGGACTTTTTGGACTTGAAATTTTTGTAATTTATTTTTTATGGAAGGCTTTCAAATAAGCTGTCCATAAATTAAATTAGAATCATGAAAAGATATGAGATAAAAGTATTTTAATCCCTATACCAACAAGAACTACTCCACCTAAGAATTCGGCTTTATCTTCAAGCATTCCTCCGCTTTTCGTACCCAAATAAACACCAAAAAAACTAAATACATAAGTTATCATGCCTATCAATACCATCGAAATAAGCGGATTAACTTCGAGTAAATTTAGAGTAAATCCTGCAGCCATTGCGTCTATACTTGTTGCTATTGCAAGAATCAGTAAAACTTTATTTGTAAACGATGTAAATTCATCTTCTGTATTTTCCCCAAAACTTTCATAAATCATTTTACAGCCAATTAAAGCAAGAAGAACAAATGCTATCCAATGGTCATATTCTGTTATGTAAGTTCCAAGACCAAGGCTTGCAAGATATCCAAATAGTGGCATTATCCCCTGAAATATACCGAAAAATAATCCAACTTTTATTGCAAGTTTCATATCAAACTTGCCTTGCTTGACACCTATTCCAATAGCTACTGCAAATGCATCCATACTCAAAGCGAGTGCCAGCAAAATTACTTCTATCATTCTGTTTCCTAATTGTTTTGTAAAATATTTTTATTATACTAAAAGTGCCATCCAATATAAATTAATATCTAAAGTTCTTTATTAAATGAATTACGGGTACAATTCCCATTATTATAAAGGCAAAGAATGAAAAAGAATAGATCATCAAGAGATGCCGATTTTATGAGGTTTAAATTTGACTATCGATCCTAAGATTATTGATATGAGGCAAAATATCAATTTTTTGTCGCCAGAATTCAATATTGACTTCTCTCAAATCAATACACAAAATATCCCTAATTACACAAAGCTACGTAATACAATTTCTCAAAATTACAGCATATTAAAAGAACAATTCAAATTAATTAGTGGTGATTTTGGAGCAATGTATCAACTTTTCAAACAGCTGGACACAAGAACTTGCACTATTTACGGACCTGCAGATTCAAGATATAAAGAAATTCTGATAAAACTAAACTATGAAATAAAGATGATAAATAGATTTGAAAACATTGAGTCAAATATTATCAATAATTCACTGATAATATTTGCTAATCCTAGTTTTCCTGATGGAGCTTTTTACAATCTCGATGATTTTATTAGCTCATGGAAAAGTAGCAATAATATTATTTTTATCGATGAATCATATTTGGATTTTACGAATGAAAAAAGTGCAACTAGATTTTTGGCAGATTTTGCGAATCTATATATTCTAAGATCAATAAACTCTTTTTATGGAAACTTTGGTGTAAATTATTCACTACTTATCAGTTCTATACTGAATATCAAAAACATTGAAGAAGTTTCTGCCAAAAATGAAATATCTATTTTTGATACAGTATTCCTAAGTAGCCTTTTTAAAGATAAATCATTCACAAAGATTACGAAAGCAATAATGGCAAAAAATAGTATTCTACTTGAAAAAGTACTTATTAGCTCAGAGTTATTTGAAAAAATTTATCCAAGTAGAGCAAATTTCATATTAGCCAAACTCAAAAATATTACAGCAACAAAGTTCACTAAAGAACTCAAATGTCACAATATTATGATTAATGATTTAACTAAAAGTGATTTTCTTGGAGATAAATTTGTTCAAATATCTATTAAGAATGAAGAAGAGATAAAAGAATTGATAAAAGCGATTGACAATATTAAATCAAATCTTTAGTGATAAAAGATGGCTATAAGCTTCACTTGCAACTAGTGAAATATTTTTATCATTTATTTGTATAACATTGTCATGTTTTCCAAGTGGTCCATACATATCAGGACTTGTAGCATTAAATAGTGCTATTACTGGCACTAAAGATGCTGATGCTAAATGCATAGGTCCAGTATCACCACAAACAAAAACATCAAGAGATGATAAAAATTTCGACAATTCTCTTAAATTTGATATACAAATAGATGGTAGTTCATTTGTAAATATCTCTTGACCTGGTGCTAGAATATCTATGATTAAAATATTCTCATCATTTTTTTTCATTTCAACAATAAACTCTTGCCACCAAATATTTGCTATTTTTTTGTCAAATCTTGCATCTCTAAAAATACCAATAATGTGTGATGGAGTTTTTCCAATATTGTGTTTTTGAAGCAAATCAAATAATATTTGTTTTCCTGTATTTTTCTCATCCTCACTTAGAGAAACATCGAGATAAAGCTCATAATCAACCTCATCACCATTAAAGATCTCCATTAATGGTAATAATTTAAGTGCTTCATGTTTGTATTTTGAAGAATGTGGAACTGTTTTGTTTATTGGTGACCAAGTACCTTGATTTTCAAATCCTAGTTTGTATTTAGCTTTTAAAAGAGATATGGCGATATTTGAACTTGCTGAATTTCCAACAGGAGAAATTATAAGATCATAATTATTCTTATTTATTTCACGTACTTTTTTAAAAAGTTCAATTGGATTTCGTAAGAGTTTTCTTGGTGTGTCATAAACATTTTCCACATTTGGAATATTTTTTAAAATTGGTATTGTAAAAGGAGCACCAACTATGATATCTATTTTTGCATTTGGTAATTTTTGAGAAATTGCTTTGATCAGTGGTGTTAAAAATATTACATTACCTATACGATAATTAATTCTAACAAGTAAAATTCTATTAATTTCGTTTGGATCTATTTTTTCACCATCAGATTTATTGCTCGTGATATTGATTAATAGTTTATTCACAAAATCTTTTAAATTTCTTCTTATCTTTGAATGCATTGGTATTGACATATATTTTCCTAAACGTTTACAAATTGTTATTTACGAAAAGACGATGAAATGATAGATAAAAATTCATCTTTTGTTTTTTTATCTTTTTTAAAAAGTCCTCTTAATGCTGAAGTTACAGTTGTTGAACAAATTTTTTCAACCCCCCTCATTTCCATACACATATGTCTCGCATCAACGACAACGGCTACACCTTTTGGCTTAATTGCATCATTAATAGCATCACAAATTTGTTCGGTCAATTGTTCTTGTATTTGAAGTCGTCTTGCAAAAACATCAACAACTCTAGGAATTTTACTTAGCCCAACAACCTTTCCATCTGGAATATATGCAACGTGAACTTTTCCTATAATTGGTAGCATATGATGTTCGCACATACTATAAAACTCTATATCTTTAACAACAACCATTTCATCATTTGTAGTTGTAAAAAGTGCTTGATTAATAATCTCATGCGCGTTTTGTTTATACCCACCACACATAAATTCCCAAGCTTTTCTAACTCTTTTTGGAGTATCTTGCAGACCTTCTCTGTCTAAATCTTCACCTACATGTTGTAATATCTCTTTTACTGCGTTTTCCATATTTCACCTAATTATATTATTTGATTTTTATTTTTTATTTCTGAAAGCCCAATTGTAACAAAATCAATATGAAACCCATCAAAACTTTTTCTGATACACATATCCAACTTGAAATCTAAATGCTAATAAGTTTTCCAAAATAGCAATAATGATAACAAAATTAATAAAACTACTTCCACCGTAACTAAATAGTGGCAATGGAATTCCAACAACTGGAGCAAATCCAATAACCATCAAAATATTTACACTCATATTAAAAAAAATGAGTAGACCAACACCTGTTGCAAAAACCGTTACTAAAAAATCGTTTTTAAACGAAAAATTCAGCATCAGCAAATATATGACTAGCAATAAATAAATAGCGACCAACCCGAAAGCACCTAGAAAGCCGTATCTCTCTACAACATATGCAAAAATAAAGTCACTTGTTGCAATTGGCAAGAATTGTAGCTGTGCTTGTGTAGCTTCATCTTCAATTTTACCGGCTAATCCGCCAGAACCTATTGCTATAATAGACTGCTGAACGTGGTAGCTTGGTTTTTCACTTAGAAAATCAGTAACTCTTTTTTTCTGATATTCTTTCATCCCATATGCATAAAATAATGGTCCAGCAATGCTTAAAAAAACAACTATTCCTATTAAGATATTTTTATGTATCCCCACAACAAATAATATTCCAAATCCTACAAGTGCCAATATTAAACCCGTTCCAAGATCTGGTTGCAATGCTATTAAAACAAAAGGTAATAAAATAAACAAAGACATATAAGAAAAATCTCGAAGCCTATAACCACCTTTTGGTGGAGGATTTTTATAAACCATAAATGCCATTTGTATTAAAAATA
>CAIJNA010000048.1 GCA_903821805.1 uncultured Campylobacterota bacterium
CATCAATAATTCAATATTGATTACTAAATTTGTGTGCAATTGTACTTAAAGTTAATAAAAAATCATCCTAAAGAAGTGTGTCCATATCAATAAAAGCGTAAGCTGTGTCAACGCCATGCAAAAAATCTAAAATGTACTTTGTTTCTTTACCTCGAATCAATATTTCATATCTATATTTATTTGATATTTTAAAAACATCACACTCTTTAAAGCCTACTAATTCGATTTTTTTATGATTTTGTAAAATTTGTGCTACATAGTAGTTCATCAATTCTTTTGCCTTTAAACCATTTGAATGGCTAAAAATAACACGCGCCAATCTTACATTTGGAGGATAAATATCACCTCTTTCACGAAGTTCATTTTTTAAGAAATCTTCATAATCAAGTTTCTCCAAATAATTCTCAAAAAACTCTTGATTTTTAGTCTGAATCAAAACTTCACCAGCACCATTTCGCCCACTTCTTCCGGATATTTGAATAGCTAAAGAAAGTGCCTTTTCCCTAACTTTATAGCTTGACATATTAAGCACTGAGTCTATTCCAAGAATAATTGCTAACGTAACATTATGATAATCATGACCTTTTGAAAGCATTTGCGTACCAATTAAAATATCTATTTTATTTTCGTTAAAATCTTTTAAAATCTTTTTTAAACTGGTCTCTGTTTTAACCGAGTCTCTATCAAAAGTTGATATTTTATTTGTTGGAAAATACACTTCTAATTGCTCTTTTAATTCACTTGTACCGAGTCTATAGTTTTTTAATGTTCCTGTTTTACAAGATGGACAATCTTCAACAATAGATTGAGTATAGTTACAATAGTGACATTGTAATGCTTTGTTGTTTTTGTGTAAACTAAGTGCAACAGAACAAAATGGGCACTCGATAGCTTTTCCACAATCACTACAAATCTGGTATTTAAAGTTTGCTCTTGTTGGTAAGAAAATAATTGATTGTTCATTTTTATCCAATTTTTCTTTGATTTTATTTATCATTAAATCATTTAGTTTTAGAGCTGAGTTGTCATAATGAAAGTACTTTGTTGTTTTGTAATAGGTCTCTTTAAGTCTAAAATATGGTACTTTTGCAAAAGAATTTAAAGATGGAGTAGCACTTCCAAGGATAACTTTCACACTATATTTACTTCCAACATATATAGCTAAATCTTTTACATTTAACCGAGGTTTTTGAGCTGATTTATATGAATCATCATGTTCCTCATCAACAACAATTAATCCCAAATTATTAAAAGGCAAAAATAAAGCAGATCTAGCTCCAGCAACTATTTTGACATTACCACAAAGAATTCCATCAATAATCTCTTTTTTCTTTTTTGCACTAATTTTTGAGTGCCAAATCGCGACAGCGTTGCCAAAAACCAACTTAAGCCTTTTTTCCATCTGTGGAGTTAGAGCTATTTCTGGCAGAAGATATGCGACTTGTTTGTTTTGGTTTAGAATGTCTTCCATTACTTTTATGTAGATTTCTGTCTTTCCGCTTCCTGTATTTGCAAAAAGAAGTGATGTTTTATGGGCTTTTATAAATTCATATGCTTTGTCTTGAAGCCCAGAAAGAGCTATTTTTGTATCGTACTCCTTGAACTCAGGTAATTTTACAGAATTATCAATATTTGTATTTTTATCAATGATCTGAAATGGGGTATAAAGCCCAAGTGCTTCACCAAGGCTGCATACATAATACTTTGACACAAAAGAAGCGATTTCAAGCATAAAATCATCATAATAAAATTCTGAAATATTTTGAATTGAATTGCATTTAAAGCTTGGCTTTTCAACTTCCTTAACAATTACGCCATCATTGTTTATTTTACGGTTTTTAATATTTACACTCACTATTGAGCCTATTTTAACATCATCTTCAGACGAATAAGTAAGTAGAGCAAGTGGGGATTTTAAAAGTGCGATCTCGTAGTATTTCAAATTCATTAGCTAGCCTTTTTATAAAGCTCAAGGTTTTCATCAAACCAAAAGGTCATATTTTGACTATCGTAAACAAATTGAAGATTTGTTATTGTATCCACATGATAAACATAAAAATTATTATTTATAGTTTTACAAGCAGGATAAGATGTTGATATTCCTATTGGGCTTTCTAATACTTGTGAGAAAAAATTTATATTGTCAATATTCAATAGCGATAAAACAAAATTTTCATTATTCGCATCTCTCTTATCTTGAGATATTTGCAAGCTTTGTTTAGTATTTGCTACATAAGATGAAAGTTTTAAAAGTACTATCGCCGAAATGACACATACAGTAATTACAAAAAGAATCTCAATTAAAGAAAATGCATTCAAAGCATTTCTACTAGAGATTTGCATCAAATTTTTTAGATAACAATTCCAAGGATTTTTCTAATTCTACAAGCTCATGAGTTTTTTTGATATATGCCATAAGAAGCTCTGATGTGTCAATGTTCATTTCAAGATTGATGAACTTTTTGAGTCCGTTTTCCATTTTCTTGTCTTCGTCTTCTCCAATATTTACACTGTAAGCTTTATGATTGATAAGAAATGTCATCTTCGTTTCCTTGTTTCTTCTTTGCATTTGATATATACAGTGCTTTATCAATATTTATAAGCATATTTTCATTATTTCTTTTTAAAACATCATGTTGATCTTTTAATTTTTGAATCTCTTCTTCTAATAAATGTTTTTCACCATTTAAAATATGAATTTTGTCTACTAAAGAATCCAGTTGGAGGTTAAGTTTATCTACTATGTACATAGTGATGATTATACAAAAATATTTATTATACTAAACCATAAAGCATTATAAAAAATATTTTTATTTTCTCGTATTAGTTATAATCTTTATAGTTAAGCATATTTTTATTGATCTATTCTTGCACTAGTTGAAATAATGTTGTTGCGTAATCTCTAATGAGATATAACCCATTTTGATATTTTACCAACCACTTCTTTCTCAAGACCGTTAAAGCCATGATACCCAAATGCATTGCATGGGTCTCCATATGTTTGGCCGCCTTCAACGGCATATAATTCTTTTGAAAATGTCTTGAGCTTATTCATTAGTGATGGAATTAATGAGAAAGAACAATGCAGGCATTCATCATTTTTGTGATGTACAACAAGAACAGGTTTTACTATTCTTTCAATATCCATTTCTATTACAGACTGGCTTTTAGTATCAGCTAGAATAGTTGATGTAAAAATAAATCCATGTACATGCTCTAGTTCTGATAGTTTAATTGCAGCATATGCAACAGATTCTACACCTCTGCTAGTTCCAATCAGCCAAATTGGTGCTGCAGTTTGTGTACTAATCCATTCAACAATATGAGTAATATCTTTGGCATGCTCTTCTGTCTGTCGGAAATTATGAAGATAAAGTCCACTCTGCTTGTCACTAGGTGCATCAACAATTACAACCATTAAATCCTTATCAACGAAAAGCTCTCGAGTTCTAATAAGAAAGTTGTTTGTACCCCAACCAAATTTTCCATCTATTGAAATCTGAAGACCCCCGTGTCCCCCAGCAAAAAGTACAACAACAGCTTTTGGCATATATGGCGAGAGAACGAGGAGACGCTGGCTGATATTATGTCTTGTTGGAAGATCAACCACCTTTGAAATAACATCAGAATACAAATTCAATAATAAAAAAGTTAAAATAATAAAAAAACGCATTGCAACCCCTATAGATTAATCTTGCAATATATACTTTACATCAAAATAATAAACTTTAATTTTAGCACTGAACTAAAAAAATCACCTCAACAATAAATTAAGATAATTATTTTCCGTTATTTTCCAATTCACTATCAAGTTCATCTTGTCCTCTTTTGGCTTTAAAATCCAAAAGATCTTTTCTTATCTTTGCAATTCTTTCTTTTTGGTAAAATAAAATTGTATCCTTGCTAATCATACATCCAGCAAATGTTTCATCATGTTTTCTTCTATCTTTAAAGAGTGTTTCTTTTGTCTCTAAGAAGTGCTCTATTCTTTCATATTTAACATTTTTATCTATAAATATCTTGAGTTCAGCATCATATTGAACTCGTGATAAAAACTCTTTTTCTTTTGGATCTTTTATAAATTTGAAATTATCATAAATTGATATTTCAATACCCTTGGTTATCTTATTTTCAATATCATGTTTGCATTCATTTTGTGCCAAATAAATAGTTTCTATTCCACCTTTATAATATCCATACCCAACAAGTTGAGAACTGTTTCCACTATTTCCATACCAACTTGGTGCACCATCTATTTTGCTGTATTTAAACGTATCAAGATACCCTTCAAATAAAAATCCAGTAAGTGATGTGATTAGCTTTAGCGCTATAATTTCGAGCATTTAAAATCCTTTCCGAAAATGGATTTTGGAAGAATTCTGAAGAATTTTATATCAAAAAAATTTCAAAATTTTGTTTCTATAGTTATTTTAGCACCATCAAGCTTTTTGGTATCTTTATCTATATAAACCTCTGGATTTACCTTAATGTCATCTTTGCTATTTTTAGCTTTTGTTGTTTCGTCTGATTTCAAATCAATATCTTTGAAATCAATTTTTGGAATTATTTTTGAAAACTTTTTATCTTCATTGGGAATTATTAAAAGAACTTTTTTGACTTGGGTTTCTTGCTTTTGATTTTTAACAACCGTCTTGTTTTCTAATTCTAAATGATTTATTTTTGTAGCTTGTGATGCAATTTTTTGCTTAAGTTGTTGATTCTTTGTTAAAATGATTTTTTGTAGATTTGCATTACTAGCTTTTGTTTTTTCTAGTTCTTGTTTGATTATTTTACAATCACGTTTAAGAGTTTGATTTTGTTCCCATAAAACAAAAATCCCCACCACTAAAGTCGTGATGAGGATGTATTTTGTGAGTAAATTTATATTATTCACGGTTTTTGTATTTTATTTTCCGTTTTGTTTAGAATTCACAGAAGATTGAGTTTGCTTGTTTTTAGCATCAATCCAAATATTTGGAGTACTTCCGCCAGGAGTCAAGAATATCTGAGCATTCGTATTAACTTTAAGAGCCTCATTGAATTTACCTTGCACTTCAATTTGCTTCAATTGAATAAGTTGCGGAGATAAACTTTTTGATAATAAGCTATTTGCTCTAGCCGTTGAAGTTGCTTCAATAATTTTAGCATCAGCTTCACCTTGAGCTATTGCTTTTGCTTTTTCAGCTTCTTGTTTAGCTCTTTCAACTTCATTTGTAACTCTTTGTGTTTCTTGTTTAGCTATTTGTACTTTTTCAATTTGTTCTTTAATTTTGTCCGGAAGAACTATTTCTCTAAGCTGAACAGATAAAAGTTGAACTGGTTTATTTTGAAGTGAATCAATATTTTTTCTGATTTGTTGCTCTATTTGAACAGCAATTTCATTTCGTTTTGTTGGCAGATCTTCAGCACTATAATTACCTACAACATTTCTTACTATGTCTCTAACTACAGGATTTACAATTTTTTCTTCCCAGCTAAGTCCCCAAGTTGAAATAGTAGCAGGTGCACCATCTGGCATCAATTTATACTGAACAGTAAGTTCTATAGAAACAGGTAATCCCCTAGCATCAAGAACAGTAATGGCTGGGTTTACCAGAATTCCAGTATCTTTTGATGCGCCTATATCTTCAACAGATTTGTAGTTTATAACTCTAACCTTTGTATCAACTATAAATATCTTTTGAATCACCGGAATGAACAAATGAAATCCAGGATAGAGAGGATCTCTTTCGTATTTACCAGCTGTTGATAAAATTCCAATTTCTCCAGAATTAATAATCACAAATGGTCTTGCAAAAAACATAAGTGTTATGAAAATAATAATTCCATAAATTAAATTTGTATTTTTTCCAAATCCTTTAAATTCTGGCATTGAAAAAGGTGGCTCATAACCTCCGTTATTTCCTCCGTTATTTCCATTATTATTATTTGATTGTTGCTTTTGTCTATTTTTAAAATAGTCATTGTCGATTTGCATTTTGTCCCTTTTTTGTTTTCTATGTATTCTTTAATTATGAGATTTTAAATGAAAAGACTTCAAGTTAATTGAAGTCTTTTGCTTAATTTACGTATGTTAAATGTTTGATATATTTAGGATTTCTTCCGGCTACTGCGTCAAAATATGCTGTTTGAAGTTTTTCAGTCATTGCTCCTCTTGAGCCACATCCAATAATTCTAGCGTCAACTTCTCTAATAGGCGTAACTTCAGCTGCAGTGCCTGTGAAAAATGCTTCATCAGCAATATAAACTTCATCTCTAGTAATTCTTCTTCTTACAACTTCTATTCCCATATCTTTTGCTAAATCAATAACTGTAGCTTGAGTAATTGACTCAAGTGTATTATCGCTTGGAGGAGAGATCAACACACCATCTCTAACTATAAAGAAACAGGCTCCACTAGCTTCAGCAATAAAACCTTGATCATCTCTTAAAAGTGCTTCATCATATCCAGCTTCTACAGCTTCATATTTTGCCATTTGAGAATTTAAATAGTTTGCAACTGCTTTTGCTTTTCCCATTCCTGATGTATTTGGAGTTCTTGTGAAAGATGAAATTTTTACTCTAACCCCTTTTTTAAGACCTTCTTCTCCAAGATAAGCTCCCCATTTCCAAGCACTAACGCTTACTTGAACTGGACACTCTTTATGATAAAGCCCCATCACGCCGTATCCTAAATACACAAGTGGTCTAATATAAGCGCCATCAAAAAGTTTATTTTTTTGAAGAAGCTCTACTTGAGCTTTATTGAGCTCATCTAAAGTGAAAGGAACATCCATAAGTGTCATTTTTGATGAGTTTAAAAGTCTTTGAGTGTGTTCATTAAGTTTGAAAATTGCACATCTACCGTCTTCAGTTTTGTAAGCTTTAGTACCCTCAATAGCACCATTTCCATAGTGTAAAGTATGTGTTAAAACATGAACTTTAGCATCATCCCAAGGAGTAAAAACTCCGTCCATCCATATAAATTCTGATTTATCCATAATTGCTATTTCTCCTTAGTTTCTGTTTTGTAAAATGAATTCAAATATTCACTCTAGTTTAATTGTGTTTTATATTTAGGCTGGATTATACTCAAAGAAATATTAATCAACCCTAATGACAATATAGCCTATTTTACAACTTCAAAAGTCTTATTTGCGTATTGTGGCATAGTCATTCCAGCATTTGCATTTATATATGTTGGATCCGCAATAGTATATCTTTTGCCATTAAACACAAAGTTATCTCCATCTATTTTTGAAGAAAATGCTACAGCTGTTGCCAAATGATCTTCAAATCTTATACCAACAACATCAAGTCCAACTAAATTTTTAACCAAATAGCTAAACATAATACTTCTGTCTTCGCAATCACTATATGGATAAAAAAGAGTTTCTTCAGGGAAAAATACCTTTTCATACCCAAACTGCTCTTCATCTGTTTTATAAACAAAAGCTGTTTGAACGAATCTCAAAAGTATGTTTGTTGCTTCGATTTCTGACTTACCATCGACAATAGGCTTCAGTGAAATAAGCAAACTATTTGATACCAATCTTGATTCTTGTGCGTTAAAGTAAAGCTGATATTCAGCTTGAGGAAATGTTTTGTAAAAATCTATCAAATCTTTACTGTATAGTGCTTCAACTTTAAATTCTTTGTTATTTACTTTAAATTTCAACTTTTTAACTTCTTGATTTGTGGAAATATTTATTGCTTTAGAATTTATATCGAATGACATTTTGTTATTTGCATTTGGATATATTGAATCATAAGTATATATTTGTGTTATTGGTTTTCGTTTTATATCAGTATTTAACACATAATATTTTTTACCACTCATCGTAAAAAAAGACATTTGATAGATTAATTGTTTAACTGTAGACATTAAGTATGTATTATTTTTAAAATAACCAATTTTTGTATCAAATCCCATTTTAGTAAGTATGAACCAATTAAAAATATTTGATTTGTTTTCATCTTTATAAAGTTCTTTAGAAATCATATTCAAAAGTGAATACATTGCCCAATCATTCAGATTTAGTTTATTTTTTGAGACTAACAAATCATCAATAAATGGTTTAATATCAAGCTTACTAAGCGATTTCCAGCTTTTACTAAGTTCGTCATTGTTTATTGTTTGTAGATTAAATTCAAAATTTTTATCAACTCTAAAAGTAAGTTTTTGAGCATAAAAATTGATGCTTACAAATTTTAGTTTAGTATCTATTGTTTCTTTTTCTATCTTATTATCTATTTGCTTTTCCGATATTGTTTGATCCGGAACAGATTCTTCTTGAAATTTTTTAATTTTAATGATTGGAGATTTGTCAACTATTTCCTGCGGTGGCAATATCTCTTTTTTAATTCTTGGGAGCTCTTTTGGTTTTGGTTCTTTAAATGGATTTACAGTGAAACTTGTTTTGTAAGATTCCCAGTCTTTTTTAAGCATATCAGTAAAATCGTCATCTAAAGATTTTCTAAATTGACCGAGAGTTTGGTTTTGTGTTTTTAGCCACTCTTCATATTCACCAGCCAAAGATTGTGTAGAAATTGAAAATAAAAGAGTAAAATAAATAAATATTTTAGTCATTACAAA
>CAIJNA010000049.1 GCA_903821805.1 uncultured Campylobacterota bacterium
AATATTTTAGTCATTACAAAGTACCATTTTGAAGCATTTTTGCATATTCATCCATACTCTGTTTGACCCTAGCAATATATTTTTTTGTTTCGTCATATGGCAAATCGTTGATAAGTTTTACATAAACATCTTCACTGCTCATACTATTTATTTCATTCATTGCTTGAGATATTTTAGTTGAGCTTCCAAATGCACGAGCAACGTTACTTGAGCCTGTATTATAAGAAGCAATCGTGCAATAAACTCTACTTTGTGGGTCTTTAATATCTTTTAAATGCTTATAATACAAAATACTCAAATATGTGCTTCCTATCATAATATTGTTATTTGGGTCAAATAAATACTCACTATCTAAAAGTTTCTTTTCGCCATACAGATGATTATAAGCATCAATTCCAGCACTTTGTGGAACAATCTGCATGAGCCCAAAAGCAGGAACGTGACTTTTTGCTAATGGATTAAAACTACTCTCATTTTTAATTATTCCTAGTATCAATTCTTCTTTTATATTTAATTTATCCGACTGTTCTTTGATTTTTGTTTTATACAATTTTTCTTTTTGTAAAATCGCATTCTTTGGGAACCTTAATTCGACTTTGTAAATATTATTTTCGTTGTATTTTGTTTCCTCAAGTTTTGGAGCGACTATAGTTTTTTTGAGATTTTCTTGTTGATCCTTTGTGATCATATCGCCAATAAGCTTTTCATTTGACAATATATTACTTCTATTTTTATCGAACTTTTGTGATATTTTTTGCTCTAAAATATCATTATTAAATCCTTCTTTAGCATCATATTTATACAAGTCATCAAACATTTTGATTAATTTTTTTTCTGCTTCCTTACTGTTTGCTGCAATCACAGAAATTGAAATATATCCTTTGTCGTAATCGATAATCTTTTTAGAATCATAATTAGAACTATATTCAACCCATTTATAATTAGTTGAAATATCTGATACTGGCCATTTTCTAGAAATTTCAACTTTGTATTCTTTTAAAGAATCATCATAAACTTTCTTATATGAAATAAAATCATTGCTAATAGATTTTTGATATTTAGAAAATTGTTCTGTTTGTTCATTTTTATATGTTTTATAATCAACTCCAAAAAGAACGGATGAGAATAAAAATAGAATCGAAGTTACAAAAAATAATTTATTCATTGTTAATTTTCTATAATCCAAACGCAAATATCACCATCAAAGTTCTCGTAATACTCCATTATCTTGACAGAAACATCAGTGTTTTTTGTTTCCTGCAAAGATGCTGTTTCAATTCTTGAATTTTTATCATTTTGTGAGATAGATTTTGTATTGTAGGTAATGGTTTGCACTTTTGTAAGTTTTTGCATTGCTATTTCATCAATCGCTCGTTGTAATGCTAAATTTTTCTGAACTGTTATTCCATTAATATGACGTGATGCACATCCTACGGAAGTAGTTTTGCCTCCAGCTTCTTTTTGCGGATCATTAATCCAAAGTGGTTTTTTTTGACCTACTTTATTTTCTTGTATTATTTTTGAATTAGTATTTGGTTGCTCAGTACACCCATTAAAAAATAATATCGCGATAGCTAGAATTAAAATGTTTTTCATTTATGGCCGATTTGTAGTTTTATTTATATAAAATTGATTAGAACAAAACAACGAAAAGAAATGAAAATTCATTTCTCTCATTGTTTTCATGCTTTTTAAATCATTTTATAAGATTATTTTCCAGCTTTTTCAAGCTCTTTATCTAGCTCACCATTAGCTTTTTCAGCCAAGAATTTTTGATACATAGCTGCATCATTTTTGAATGATGTTTTAATAGCTTCTTCAACTTTCTCTTTTACTGGTGTATTTGAAACTGTAACTAAAAGATAAAGTTCATTTGTTTTTGGACTAGTCCAGCTATCAACAGATTTACTTCCAGCTAATGTTTCACTTGCTAATTGTTTTGAAACTTTTGAACTTGCAGCATCAAATGAAGCTTCAGCTCCAGTTCCTGTTGAACCTTTGTATGATTTGAATAGATTTGAAACTTTAATACTAATTTGAGAAGCTAAAGCATCTCTTCCATCAGCCATAGCTTCAGCTCTTTGCATTGACTTATCATTTCCAGCATTCATTTTTGCAATTCCAACTGATGCAATTGCACCTTCTACGTACGGATCACAAGTCCATTTTGGAGCTAAAACACCATCTTGTTTACATCTAAAATCAGTTTCTTCTAAAGCTGCTGCTTGTTTTTGAGTTTGCGGAACTGGTGTATCTCCACAACCAGTAAATAATGCCATAATAGCAACTAAACTTAATGTACTTTTTAAAACTAAATTTTTCATTTGTTTTCCTTCTGTCTAAAATATTCAAACATTATTTTACTCTTTTATACTTATTTTAAGACAATAAGACTACTCCAAGAATAAGTATAAAAATAAGACTTCCGTATTCAAAAAATTTAATTCTGATTGTATTATTTGAACTAGAATCTCGTAAATTTTTACTTAGATAAGCGGTTACAAAAATTACAATACTCATCCCTAAACTCATAAAAATAGCGCTTAAAAATCCTATAAAGTATGCGCCAAGTCCGATTGTAAACAAAAATATGCTAACTGTTCCAGCGCAAGGAATTATTCCAGCACTTAAAATAACACCCAAATCAGTACTTTTTGTAGTGCAGCTTCCACAGCAACAAGAATGATCTAAATGATTGTGATTGTGAAAATGGGTTTTGTGTAGTTTTGAAGTTTTATATTTTTTGTATATCAAATATAATGCAACCAAGATAATAACTATTCCGCTAATTTTTGTTGCGATCTTTTCAATGTTACCAAAAATATTTGAAAACAACATGTTTAGGATAAAATAAATGCTAATAGTAAGAATAAAAGCACTAAATGTATGAACAACGCCTATCAGTGCAGATATTGTAAAAGCTTTTTTAACAGAATGATTTTCACCTAAAAAATAAGCCCCGACTAGGCTTTTTCCATGACCTGGACCAATAGCATGCAAAACACCATACAAAAAAGAGAAAAATAAAAGCCAAGAATATGAAAGAATCGAGCCAGTGGCTCTGATATCTAAAATAAGATGCTCCATGTTAGCTCTATAACTATCAAGTTTTTGTTTTAATCCATCAAATAAAGTTGAAGTATTTTCACTTTTTATCATATTTTCAATCTGATTTTGATTGCTTTTCATCGGCAATTCATAAAATAGCACTTCTGCCTTGTTATTAGTTATCTTAAAAGTTTTTTTGGCCTCATAATTTCCAACAACAACATCTCGAATAATAAAATTGAAATTATTACCAATATCTGTAAAGTTAAGAACTATTCTATGATTCTCAATTGGAATAAATGGCAAGCCAAAATAATAATGAAAAAGCATTTTATTATCTATAAATTCGAAATTGTATGTAATATTGTGAATATTTTGCAGCGAATTTTTGGTTATTTTTACATCTTTTGGAGTATAAGCAATTTGTGTTAAATAGTTTAATTTCAGGAAATACTCTAATAAACTTTTTTTAATTTCTGCTTGTTCGTTTGTTTCAAATATTTGGTTTTTATTTTGATCATACTGAGTCAAGGATGAAATAAATTTTTTATCAAACTCCCAAGTAATGTGAAATTTTGTATTTTGATGATTTGGGGTTATGATGCTTGTTATATGAACATTTGGGATATCTATTTTGCATAAATTGCACCCCAATAATGAAAGCTGAAAAGCAATTAAAACCAAAAGTACTTTAAAATGTACCATTTATCTCTTTTCAAACATTAGAAACAAAATTAATCCTAAAGCACTCACTATGATTATGCTTGCACCACTTGTAATATCATATATATAAGATAAAATAAGTCCCAAGATTGTAAAACATGATGATAAAAATCCTGAAATTATCATCATTCCAGCCAGTGAATTAGATAACTTTTCAGCTATATAAATTGGTATTGTAAGCAATGCAATAACCAAAATCAAACCTACTACTTTAATTGCAATCACTATAGTTAAAGCAGATAAAACAAGAATAAGAGTATAAAAAAACTTAACATTTATTCCTCTAAGATTCGCATATTCACTATCATAACTAACTGCTAAAATTTGTCTATAAAAAATAGTAACTAAAGCTGTAATAATAACTAGAAGCAAGGCCATATAATTTATATCTTCACTTCCAACTGCCAATATTGAACCAAATAGATAACTCATAAGGTCAACATTGTACCCTGGAGTTAAATCCACTAAAATAATTCCAATAGCCATTCCTATAGACCAAATAAGTCCTATAAAAACATCAATTTTATCTCTTTGATGAAGCGTTACGAAAGCCATCAAAAGTGCTGCAACACATGCAAAAAGTGAAGCCCCAAGAAAAATAGGAAGACCAAAATATATTGCAAGCCCTATTCCACCATATGAAGTATGAGCTATTCCACCAGCTAAAAATACCATACGATTCACAACAATCAAAGAGCCAATAATTCCGCTTGCAAAACTTACAAGTAATCCTGCTATTAGTGCATTTTGAATAAATTCATAACTCAAAGCATCAAATAAAGTTTCTAGCATCCGCAACCCTTTTTATGTCCAAGCATTTGTAGCATTTCGACTTCACAAAAATGTTCATTGTCAGACTTAATATTTGTATTAAAATCAACATTATGGAAAGTCAGAATTTTATTAATATGCGCAACTTTTGAAGCATATTTTAAAATTACAGATATATCATGACTAACTACAATTACGGTTATTGATTGATTTAAAACTTTTAACAAATCATATATTTGCTTTTGTCCATCAACATCAATACTTGAAGTTGGCTCATCCAGAAGTAAGATTTTTGGGTTTGCACAAAGAGCTCGTGCAATCATAACTCTTTGTCGTTGACCACCAGAGAGGGATCCAATCTTTTTGTCAGCAAACTTTTCCATCCCTACTTTTTCAAGAGAATTCATAGCGCAAGCTAATTCGTGTTGCCCATAACCAAATTTAAAAAACCTTTTTAAAATATTCTTATTTGATTTGTCGTTTTCAAGCAAATGTCCCATCATGACCACATCAATAACTTTAATAGGGAAATTGGTATTAATATTAGTATTTTGAGGAACATATCCAATGTCT
>CAIJNA010000050.1 GCA_903821805.1 uncultured Campylobacterota bacterium
GGTCTCCCATATAAATTGGAATAACTCCAGCAAAGAAACAATCAAAAATTTTCTCAGTAATGTAGCCAGGGAAAATTGCATTTTCATAAACAATTGAAAATTTATATTTTTTTAAAATATTTACTTTATCTTTATTGTCATCATTTCCTTTAATCGGGCCTCGATATACTTTGGATATGGCGGCCTGATAATCTGATATAGAAAAATTATTTAAGTCGCCCCATCCGTAACCATATAAATCGAAATCATCGCGTTGAGAAAAGTACTGAATAGCTTTAAGACGTTCAAAATAGAGTTGTGTTGTGATTTGAGGATCTATAAGTTTAATCCATTGAGTTCGGATATTGCTAGCCAATGCCTTTATATAAGAGAAATAATTATTCTCAGCGAAAGATGGCCAATGCCATTGTAATGCTAATTTATTGCTGTTAATAATAACCATAAATTTCTTATTGCTCCAATTTTCAACTTCAAGCGGCATCAAATCAAATTTATTTGGATGGAATATTTCTAAAAAAAACTGATCTGAGTCTTTAATTCTATTAGCAATGCCTTTCCAGTCCAAAATGAATCTAAATGATTTTGCTCTGGAATTAATAGAATGATAATAACGAGTCGCAATAACCGGGGACTCCAAAGAAAATGATACCGCAGGGATAATATTGGGGCTTTTAAGAGAGCTTATTCCAGACCCCATATCTGATATTAAGAGTGCTTTCTCATTTGAGAACTCACTCAAATATATATCTAAAGTCATAAACTGATATCCAGCATCTATAATTGCTTCAGCCAAGTCTGTTAGCACTTCGCCATGATGATGTTTAGCCATAAAAGCTCTATCTAAAATTTTATTGTTCATGAAGACAGCTGTATCAGTTGAATATATAACTATATTAATATTCCGCTTATTAGATTTATTTTTCATATAAAAATACTGTCTTCAGTTAGGATGATTCGTTAATAATTTATTAAAGCTTTTAAGATTAACTGGATATATGAGATGATTAGGAGACGCGGAAAGGAGAGATGTAAATCTATCAAGATCAAAAGTTTTACACTCTATTTCCTGTAGTTTTAATAAATTAATGCATTTAGATTTTTTCTTAGTTAATATTGATGCAGTTGCAAATGAAATGATAAAAGCCCAAGATCCATTATCGAAAAATTCAACTGGCAATTGAGAGTCAAGAATATGCAATCCCGTCAAAGCAGGATGATTAATTGAATGGTATTGAGGATGAGGTTTAAAATAAATATCGAATTTTCGGGAATTAGCTAATACTTTTAAAACGTCTAAATAAACTTTGCCGTATATTGCTTCGCCATTTTCAACAGAATACTCGCCTAAAAATAAGATTTTTCTTTTTTTAGATTCTTTTAAATGAAGGCGTAAAATAGCTTTTTTGATATATTTTTCTTCTACTACGCCATTTATTTTTCTATTCTCAAATGAAAAAAAGATATTTTTTTCCATGAAATATGATGGATTGGCCCCCACAACCCTTCCAAATACTGGATCAAGATGAAAAACGAAAAAGTTTCCAGTAAAAATATTCAAAAAAAATGTTGAGCTAACAATTTTTGGCTTTTCTGTTAAACCAAATTTCATATAATTCCGAGGCTTGATCAGTAATGTATTGACCTGTGGATTGTTAATCGATGCATATAGTAAAAGTAAACCAGGAATATCATAAAAAAAAGTTGAAAAATAAAATGTGCTATTCGCTGGTATATTAATTACAAATTTTTTAGCTTTTAATAGATTAATTAAATTAGTAAAAAAATCAAACAATCTAAATAATAATTTAGATGGAATATAATTATTAATTATCTTAAAAAAAGAAATCGAATAATATTTTTTATTCAACGTTGTTGTAACTTTTGAAAAGTTCGGAACAGTAAAATTTATATTCATAAATTTACAAATCTCAATTATTGAGACAGAGTTAGAAACTACTACTAGATTTTCTCTATAGATCTGCGCTAAAAAATATAAGAGACTTAAAGATTCGCCGCTGGGAATGTAAAAAAAAAATTTATTCTTGTTCAAAATATTTGATTATTATTAATTTATTTTTGTACAAATTTTATAAGAATTTTTTTTATAAAATTACCAAACACTGCGACCACCATCTATAATTAAATTCTGTCCATTCATATAACTAGAAGAATCGGAGCAGAGAAATTGAACCGCTGATCTATATTCATCCTTATTTGCCATTCGTCCCATCGGAATAAGATCGGAGATCTTATTGACAAAACTTTCAGATTGTCCATTAAAAACACCCCCTGGGGATAATGCATTGCATCGAACACCCTCAAGCGGCCAATATGTTGCAAGGTATTTTGTTAGCCCAATTAATCCTGACTTTATAACAGAGTATGTTACTGGTTTTACGGGCTGCATATCTTTTGAAAGGTCATCACGGTTATATAAGCGCTGATCAGGGGCAATTAAAGATAAGTCTGAAGCAATATTTAAAATTACACCACCCTTCCCGCCTCTTGCCATTGCAGAACCAAAAACTTGACTGCAAAGAAAAGCTCCAGTTAATCCAACAGCAATTTGAAGATTCCATTGTTCTAAGGGAAAGTTTTCTAATCTTGATGTTTCTATAAGCCCTGTGTCAGCTTCAAATTTTGGATCAATAGCTGCATTATTCACTAAGATATCAATATGAAGATTTTTGTTCCACAGATTATTAGCCACTTTATCTATTTCATCTTTTTTTGTGACATTCATAACCTCTAAAATAATTTTCTCAGAATCAAATTTTTTATTTAAAAATTCTTGTACAAAATTTAGAGCTTCCGCATCAATATCTGTTAAAACAATTTTAGCACCTACCTCTAAAAGAGCTTCAGCGTGCTCAACACCAAGCAGGCCAGCAGCGCCA
>CAIJNA010000051.1 GCA_903821805.1 uncultured Campylobacterota bacterium
AGCTGCCCCACTAAATGTAAATGGTGACCATTCTGATATGTATCTTGCAAATCAAAGTGGATGGATTTCAATGGATGCATGTACACCTGAAGAATCATACGATTTAGTACTTTGTGCATTTAGAATTGCTGAGCACAAAAGCGTTCGACTTCCAGTGATCGTAAATCAAGATGGATTCTTAACATCTCATAAAGCTCAAAATGTAAGACCACTGTCAGATGAGCAAGCTTACAATTTTGTTGGAGACTATCAAGAAGTAAATTCACTATTAAACTTCGACAAACCTGTAACTCATGGAGTACAAACTGAATCAGATTGGCATTTTGAACACAAAGCAAAACAACATAATGCAATGATGGGTTCTGTAAAAATTATCGAAGAAGTGTTTGAAGAATACGCGAAATTAAGTGGTAGAAAATACAACTTAATAGAATCATATTTAGTTGAAGATGCTGATGTTGTTCTTGTATGTTTAGGCACAACTTATCAAACTGCTCAAATGGCAGCTGATAAATTAAGAGCTGAAGGTAAAAAAGTTGGTGTAGTATTACCTCGAGTATTTAGACCAACACAACTTGATACATTTGCAAAATTATTAAAAAATGCAAAAGCCGTAGTTTGTATGGATAGATCAGCTCCAGGTGGGCAAACAGGTCTTATCTATAATGATGTTGCTGCTGCGTTATTTAATACATCTGCAAGACCACTTTTATCAAATGTTATTTATGGACTTGGTGGACGAGATATCAATATTGAAAACCTAAAAGGTATATTTAATCATGCCTTAGAAGAAGTTGCAAATGGTAAATTAGATGGTTCAATACAACGATTCGTTGGTGTAAGAGGACCTGAATTAAAATATTATAATGTGGAGGCATAATTATGAGTTGTAGTACAAATGGTGGTTGTTTACCACAAGGAAACAAAGAGATTAAAAACTTAAAAGCATTCTCGACTGCAGCTGAAAGATTTGAAGGAGCGCACGTACTTTGTCCAGGATGTGCTCACTCAATTATTGTTAGAGAAGTATTAAATGCTACAAATGACAATATGGTAATCGGTTCAAGTACTGGTTGTCTTGAAGTTTGTACGGCTATTTATCCTCACACAAGCTGGGATAGTTCATGGATTCATATCGGATTCGAAAATGGTTCAACTGCAATAGCTGGAGCTGAAGCTGCAAATAAAGCACTAAGAAGCAAAGGAAGAATTGATCCTAATACTCCTGAGCCTAAATTTGTTGCTTTTGGTGGGGATGGTTCAACTTATGATATTGGTTTCCAATGGATAAGTGGTTGTTTTGAAAGAGGTCACAATATGATGTATGTTTGCCTAGACAATGAAGTTTATGCAAATACTGGAGGACAAAGAAGTTCATCTACTCCAATCGGAGCAAATGCTACTACAAGTCCAGCTGGAAGTCATTCATATGGTGAGAAAAAACATAAAAAAGATATGATGCAAATTATGGCAGCTCATGGTTCTCCATATGTTGCTCAAATCGCTCCAAACAAATGGAAAGATATGGTTAAAAAAATCCAAAAAGGATTTGCAGCTGAAGGTCCTGTTTATATCAATGCAATGTCTGCTTGTACAACTGAATGGAAATTCTTAGAGCATCAAACAATTGAAGTATCTGACTTAGCTACAGATTCGTTAGTTTTCCCACTTTATGAAATAATAGATGGAAGAGAATTAAATATTACATATAGACCAAAAAATATTGTTCCTGTTAGAGATTACCTAGGTGCTCAAGGAAGATTTAAACACTTATTCAAACCAGAAAATGAACACGTTATCACAGAATGGCAAAAAAGAGTTGATAAAGATTGGGATTATCTACAAAGAAGAGAAGAAGCTAGAGTTTAATCTAGACTTCATTTTAAGACTTTTAAAACCTCGATTTTTCGAGGTTTTTTTATTTATAGCACTTATTAAAATCTACCCTTATGGTTGATTATACAAAATTTAAACAGAATAAAGGAATCAAAAATGAGCGAAATAAAAAATGTTACAGTTAAAAAAGAAGCAAACATCTATTATGATGGAAAAGTTACAAGCAGAGCAATTACTTTAGAAGATGGAACAGTACAAACTTTAGGAATTATGCTTCCTGGGGACTATACATTTGGTACAGCTGAGGCTGAGATCATGGAAATCATGAGTGGAGAACTTGAAATAAGACTTCCAAACGAAGAATGGAAAACACTAAATACTCCAGAAACTTTTAATGTTCCTGCAAATTCTTCTTTTGATCTAAAAATCAAAACAGTTACTGATTATTGCTGTAGCTATATAAAATAATTTTTATCACAAAATATATCTATTAAATTTATTCTCGTTTAGTAGATATAAGATGACCATAAATTTTAGACATTAAAAAAGGTTGGGGGGTAAACCCAACCTTTTTGCTTTGTATAATTAATGTCATAGACACTATAAACTAATTGTGCAAAGTAGTATGATCTATCGTTAAGTGTTGTTGCACTGCCAACAGTTGTAGAAAGGTCAGAAGAAATGTTTGCATACAAAGCTTTTGCTTTAAAGTTTTTTGCTAATTCTTTTCCAACTGATAAATTTAGTTCTTTAGAATCATACGCTGCATTTGTTGCTGCGTATAGTGCACCAAGATCAAATCCTGAAATACTTGTACTTGCTCCAACATACATAGTTTTTGCATCAATTCCGTATGCTGCTGATCCGTCATCTGCTGGACTAATTTTGTCACCAAGAAGTTTTAAACTTGTTATGGCACTATCTTTTCCTGTTTTTATGTACCCACCATTAAGTCCAATGTCTCCAATTTTATAAGTTAGATCAAGTGCCATAATTTTTTCATCAGCTACTGCTGCATCTTCATTAGTTTGAGCATATTTACCTGTAATTCCAAGTCCTGAAACTTCTGTTAAAACTTTTCCACCAATAGCACTAAATACTTCAGGTACATCCATATAGTATCCATTTACTTTTGTAGTTTGGTTGATAGAGTAAGTTGCATCTAAAACGCTAGCACCTTTTGTACCAATTTTATAAAATTCTGCCAGTGATGCATCATTTGCACTTGCTGTTTTTCTTTCTGTATGTCCAACAATAATTGTTGCATTAGGGATAGCTGTAACTACACCAACAACAGCCTCATGATAATCTTCAATCCATTCAAGATCAATAGC
>CAIJNA010000052.1 GCA_903821805.1 uncultured Campylobacterota bacterium
ATCAAAAGAATAGAAGTTAAACCAGGTAAGCGTTTATCTCTTCAAAAACATTTTCATAGAAATGAACATTGGATAGTAGTATCAGGAACAGCAACTGTAACAGTTGGAGATAAAACTTTTGCAGTAAGACCAAATGAGTCAACTTACATCAAAATGGGCGAAATCCACAGACTTGAAAATCAAGGAAAGATTCCAGTTGTGCTTATAGAAGCACAAGTTGGTGAGTATACTGGTGAAGATGATATTGTACGAATCGAAGATGATTTTAATAGAGGTCGAAATTGATACAAGCTGATATCTTCAAAACCGTTGTGGAAAATATACCTTTGGTGTCGATTGACTTTATTGTTCAAAGAATGTATGATGAGAAAATACTTTTAGGCAAAAGAGTAAACAAACCAGCTTTAGAGTATTATTTTACTTTGGGTGGACGAATATTGAAAAACGAAACCATGAAAGATGCAAAGAAAAGAATATTCAAAAATGAAATTGGAATTGATTTGTCATTTGAAACAAACTTTCTAGGAATATTTGAACATTTTTATGACGATAGTATTTTTGACAATATCTCAACGCACTATATTAATTTTGGTTATTTAGTTCAAATAGATAGCGAACTAATAAATCTTCCAAAAGAACAACACAACGAATATAAATGGTTGAGTGTTGATGAGCTTCTTAAAAGCGAAGAGGTTCATCAATACTCAAAAGATTATTTTAGTATATTACAAATAGGAGAAAATAAATAGCATGCAAAACAATCAAAAAGTAGCACTTATTACAGGTATCACAGGGCAAGACGGAAGTTATCTAGCAGAATTTTTACTTAAAAAAGGGTATATCGTACATGGTATAAAACGAAGAAGTAGTTTGTTTAACACTGATAGAATAGATCATCTTTACCAAGATATTCATGAAAATAATGTAAATCTTCACTTACATTTTGGTGATATGACAGATAGTATGAATTTAACTAGAATCATCCAAGAGACACAACCAGATGAGATCTATAACCTTGCTGCTATGAGCCATGTGGCAGTGTCTTTTGAAACTCCTGAATATGTAGCAAATGCTGATGGTACTGGGACTCTTAGAATGCTTGAAGCTGTTAAGCTTTTAGGACTTACAAAAAAAACAAAAATCTATCAAGCTAGTACAAGTGAGCTTTATGGAAAAGTACAAGAGACACCACAAAAAGAAACCACTCCATTTTATCCAAGAAGTCCATATGCAGTTGCTAAAATGTATGCTTACTGGATAACTGTGAACTATAGAGAAGCTTATGGGATGTTCGCTTGTAATGGAATTCTTTTCAACCATGAATCACCAGTTAGAGGTGAGACATTTGTAACTAGAAAAATAACAAGAGCAGCATCTAAAATTGCTCTAGGTCTTCAAGATAAACTTTATCTTGGAAACCTTGATGCAAAAAGAGACTGGGGTCATGCTAAAGATTATGTAAGAATGATGTGGATGATACTTCAGGCTGAGAGCGCCGAAGATTGGGTAATAGCTACAGGACAAACTACAACAGTTAGAGATTTTGTACGAATGAGTTTCGAGTATGCTGGTATCACTTTAGAATTCAAAGGTGAGGGAGTAGATGAAAAAGGGTATGTTGTATCTTGCTCAAATCCAGACTATCAAGTGGAAATCGGTAGAGAAGTAGTAGCAGTAGATCCTAGATATTTTAGACCAACAGAAGTTGACCTCCTTCTTGGAGACCCAACAAAAGCAGAACAAAAACTAGGATGGAATAGAGAATATAACCTCAAAGACCTAGTAAACGATATGATGAAATCAGATCTCAAACTGATGACAAAAGATGTTTATCTCAAAGATGGTGGGTATAAAATCATGAGTTATTTTGAATAGGTGAAAAACGTGAAAAAAATAAACTGCTTTATTTTTTAGTTTTGGAACCGAAAATTATATGCCAAAGACATAATGGGAGGCAAAACTAATGCAAAAAATATTAATAACTGGTTCAAATGGAATGGTAGGAAAAAATATAGTTGAATGTGAAAATTCAGAAAACTATATTCTTTTAACTCCAACAAGCTCTGAACTAAATCTTTTAGATAGAAACTCCGTTGATACTTATATTAAAGAAACTAAGCCTGATGTTGTAATTCATTGTGCAGGGAGGGTTGGTGGCATTCAAGCAAATATAGCACATCCCGTTGCTTTTTTGGTTGAAAATACTCAAATGGGATTAAATATAATAATGGCTTCTTATGAAGCTGGAATTAAAAAGTTTATAAATATGAGCAGTTCTTGTATGTATCCAAGAAATGCTACAAATCCTCTTGGAGAAGAGCTGATACTCAAAGGTGAGTTGGAACCAACAAATGAAGGCTATGCTATAGCAAAAGTAACATCAACTAGACTTTGTGAATATATAAACAAAGAAAATAAAGAATTTCAATATAAAACAATTATTCCTTGTAATCTTTATGGGCGGTATGATAAATTTGATCCAAAACATTCTCATATGCTTCCAGCTGTTATCAAAAAAATACATGAAGCAAAAGTAAACAATCAAACTACATTAGATATCTGGGGTGATGGAGAAGCAAGACGAGAGTTTATGTATGCTGAAGATTTAGCTGATTTTACATACTTTGCAATTGAAAATTTTGAATCAATACCTCAAAATATAAATGTGGGATTAGGTCGTGATTATACAATCAATGAATACTATAAAGAAATTGCAGAAGTTATAGGGTATAAAGGCGAATTTGTACATGATTTATCAAAGCCAGTAGGGATGAAACAAAAACTTATAGATGATACTA
>CAIJNA010000053.1 GCA_903821805.1 uncultured Campylobacterota bacterium
GTAAAATATTATTATATTTTCTGTAGCTGTTATTATATTGCCATTTTGTTCTATTTTCTCACCAACAATTTGCATTGTTTCATCTTCTTTAGCATCAGCATTAACAAGTAGCAGCTGAATAGTAATAAAACAAAGAAATATGAACGAAGAGAATATTTTATGCATTTACAACCAGAGTTTTTGCAAGCTTATCGTGCAAAGTTTGTCTTCCTTCGGTATAAAAAGAAAGCGCAAATCCTATATAAAAAAGTGATTCACTCACAATTCTACCAGCTGATCTCATCAAAGCAGACATTAAATCAACTTTAGAAAAAGAATCTTCTTTTATAACTTTGATTTTAAATACTATCTTACCAATAGTAGCTCCGTAATACCAAATAAAAAATGTTTGATATACTAATTTTAAAAATAATACTTGAATAAAAGCTTCATTCATTAGTATTAAAATAGCAGTCAAATCGCTTCCAGCTAAACTTATTTGATCCCACAAAATCATCATTGTTATAATACTAATTAAAATATCATCAAGCACAAAAGCTTTTAATTTTGTCTTTTGTGTTGCTAGCTCTAATTTAGTAACATCAATAGTTTCATTTTCAATCATAAGTAAACCTACTTGAGAGCCTGATATGCTATATCAGTTCTGCATTTTTTGCCAGCAAAATGAACTTGTCCACAAAGCGCGTACGCTCTATTTCTAGCCGTTTGGATATCATTACCAAAACCAACACAAAGTAATACTCTTCCACCTGTAGCAAATAATTTACCGTCATCCAAAGTAACTCCAGCATATGAAATATGAGAATTCTCTTTCAAAACATCATCGTGTATTTCATCAATAATAATTTCAGCAGGCTCACTATCACTATAAGGATAATTTTTACTAGCCATTACAACGGCAACTCCATATTGATTTTTTATTTTTATATCTAATTTATCTAATTGTTTAGTAGCACCTTTATAAAAAAGTTCACTTACTGGTGTTTCAAGTAAGGGCATTAAAATTTCACATTCAGGATCACCAAATCTTACATTGTATTCTAAAATAATTGGCTCATTATTAACTACCATTACACCTATAAAAAGAACACCCTCAAAAGGACATCCTTCATTTTGCATTCCCTTAAGCGTTGGTATCACAACTCTTTCTTCTAGTTTTCTATAAATTTCATCATTTACAAGTGGTGTTGGTGCATAAGCTCCCATTCCTCCAGTGTTTGGTCCAGTATCGCCATCCCCTACTCTTTTATGGTCTTGAGCAGCTGGAAGCAACTTGAAGTTTTCACCATCACAAATAGCAAATACAGAAAGTTCATATCCATCAAGGAATTCTTCAACAACAACTGTTGATCCAGCATTTCCGAAGCTATTTCCACTAAGCATGTCTTTTACTGTTTCTTTTGCTTCATCTTTAGATGTGGCAATTATTACACCTTTTCCAGCACAAAGCCCATCAGCTTTAACAACTATCGGAAGATTTGTCATGCTGTCAATAAAATCATATGCTTCTTGATTATTTGAAGTTTCAATAAAAGCTGCTGTTGGAATATTGTATTTTTTTAAAATATTTTTCATATAGGCTTTAGAACCTTCAAGTCTTGCTGCAGCTGCAGTTGGACCAAAAATTACTAGATCATTTGCCCTAAAAATATCAACAACTCCCTCAGTCAATGGCCCTTCTGGACCAACAATAGTTAAATCTATTGTATTAGTTTTTGCCCAAGATGCAAGCTCATTATAATCTTTAATGTTAATATTAGTCCCGAGCTTATCA
>CAIJNA010000054.1 GCA_903821805.1 uncultured Campylobacterota bacterium
AAAGAGAAGAAGCTATTACTCAATATTCTGCTGCATCCAGAAATGATTTGGTTGAAAAAGAACAAGAACAAATTGATATTTTTATGGAATATCTTCCAAAACAACTAAGTGATGAAGAGCTTGAAAGTATTATAAAATCAATCATATCTGAAACTGGTGCTGAATCAATGAAAGATATGGGGAAAATAATGAATCCAGCAAAAGAAAAAATTGGTGGAAGCGCTGATGGAAAAAGAATTAATGATATGGTAAAAAAACTTTTAGCCTAGTTGCTAAAATAATAAAAATAAAATAATATTTGAAGATTGAAAGGGATTTAAAATGACGGGAACGACGGCAAGAAGTGAGATAAAAATAGTAACAGGTTCATCAACCGCAATAATAACACCATTTAAAAATGGGAAACTTGATGAGCAAACATATGCAAAGTTAATAAAAAGACAGATTGATAATGGAATAAATGCTATTTGTCCTGTTGGAACAACTGGTGAAAGTGCTACTTTAACTCACGATGAACATAAAAGATGTATTGAAATTGCTGTTGAAGTTTGCAAAGGAACAGATGCAAAAGTTTTGGCTGGTGCCGGTTCTAATGCAACTCATGAAGCAGTTGAAATAGCAAAACATGCAGAACTTTGTGGTGTAGATGCTATCTTTTCTGTAGCTCCGTATTACAACAAACCATCGCAAGAAGGTCTCTACCAACACTATAAAGCTATTGCGAATGCTGTTCCAAATCTTGGTTTTATGCTTTACAATGTTCCAGGAAGAACTGGGGTTGATATTTTAGCAGATACTGTTATTAGACTTTTCGATGATTGTCCAAATATTTATGGTATCAAAGAGGCTACAGGAAGCTTAGAAAGAACTATTGAACTTGTTTCAAGAAGACCTGAACTTAAAGTGTTTAGCGGTGATGATGCTATTGATTATGCAATTTTGGCTTCTGGAGGAGCTGGAATAACTTCAGTAACGTCAAATCTTTTACCAAATTTGAAAAGTCAATTAGTTAGAGAAGCTTTGGCAGGAAATTTTGCGAAAGCAAAAGCTATAAATGAGACACTTTATCCAATTAATAAAGTAATGTTCTGCGAAAGTAATCCAATTCCAATCAAAGCTGCTATGTATATCGCAGGTCTTATTGAAACATTAGAATACAGACTTCCACTAACTGCACCAAGTCTTGAAAATATGAAAAAAATTGAAACCATATTGGCAAATTACGAAGTTGTAAAATTTTAATATGGCTAACGAAAAACAATTCTTTTTAAATCATAGTCCAATTGATGTTTATTTTAGACAAAGCAAAGACGATTTCGTTGTAACTGAAATACCACTTTATGAATTTAGTGGTGAAGGTGAGCACATGGTACTTACTATGAGAAAAAAAGATTTGAGCACTTGGGATGCTGTTCAAATCATAAGTGATACAATCGGCTGCAAAAGTAGAGATATTGGTTATGCAGGACTTAAAGATAAGAATGCAATGACTATTCAATGCATATCTATGCCAAAAACTTTTGAAGAAAAGATTAGAAACTTTGACCATCCTCAAATAAAATTTCTAAAAATTGAATACCATAACAACAAAGTAAGGGTTGGCCATCTCAAGGGAAATAGATTTTTTATTAGATTAAAAAGAGTTCTCGAAAGAGATCATCTGAAACTTCAAAATATTTTGGATTTGATTGAAAAATATGGAATGCCTAACTATTTTGGTGTTCAAAGATTTGGAATTGATGGCGACAATTATCTAAAAGGTAAGCAAATTTGTGATGGGACTCTAAAAGTAACCAATTCTAAATTATCGCAAATGTATCTAAACGCGTATCAAAGTATCTCATTTAACGAATGGCTTAGCAAAAGAATTGAGCTAAGTAAACTTATTGAAGCCTTTGAGCCTAAAGAAATAACTGATCGAGTTGGAATTGATGTTGCTACACTGAAAGAATTAAAAGCACAAAAACATCCATTTAAAGTTCTTGAGGGTGACGTTATGGAGCATTATCCTTATGGGAAAATATTTTATGCAGAAGATGTTGATAGTGAAGCTGAAAAGTTTTTCTTAAAAGATAGAGTTCCTACAGGACTTCTAGCTGGTAAAAAAGCTAAACTTGCTATTGGTTTGGCAAAAAAATTTGAAGAAGAATTTGATAAAAAAACAATAGTAGATGGAACAAGAAGATATGCATGGGTTTTTCCAAGTGAAATAAAAAGCAAATACGATGACGAAAAAAATCATTTCGAAGTAGAATTTGTATTACCAAAAGGCTCATATGCAACTGAACTAATTAGAGAATTAACACACTAGAAAAGTAATTATTATGGTTACAAAATGATTTTATTAAGTCACTATAGTGTTAAGTTTTCCAACCTTTCTAAAAAGTATCACATTATTTAAACTTCACAATGTAAAATAAATAGAAATAACTTTTAATGAAATAAATGGATATCACAGCTCATAATTTAGAACTTCTATCATCGTGTACTAAAAATTTAAAAGTTCTATTTGTAGAAGATTCATTTGATTCGAGAACACAAGCGATAAAATTTTTAGAAAATTATTTTTCAAAAATTGATGTTGCAGTTGACGGAATGGATGGACTTGAAAAATTTAAAAATCAATTAAACGAAACAGGCTCTTATTATGATCTTCTTATTATTGATATAGTAATGCCAAAAATGGATGGGATAGATCTAAGTAAAGCAATTTACGAACTCAATCCTAAACAAAAAATAATAGTATTATCGGCACACAGTAAACCAAAATATTTTATAGATTTGTTAAGTATTGGAATTGAAGGATTTATTCAAAAACCAATTTCTTTTGAAAATACATACAATTTGTTACAAAAAATATGTACAAATTTAAAAAATGATAACATTATAAAACTAGCAAATAATTGCGATTTCAACAAAGAAACGCAAGAACTTTATTGTGACAATCAAAAAATAGATCTCACAAGAAATGAATACAAATTAATTGCTTTACTTTGCAATACAAACTGCGAAAATGATTCGTTTACAATTGAAGATATTTCAACGTACCTATACTTTAATGAGCCACTGAAAACTATCACTGAAAATTCAATAAGAGCTATTATTAAGAGAATAAGAAAGAAAATTCCTTATGATTTAATCATTGCCGATAGAAGAAATGGCTATAAAATAAAAAGAATGGATTTTTAAAATCATAAATACTGGCAGCGAGGAAAAATGCAGAAAATATTAATACCTTTACTATTCACATTTAGTGCTTTAAATGCATCAGATGTAAATATTGAAAATCTACTCTCAAATATAGAAATAAAAAGTGATTGCTCTACAAAAACCAAACTTGAAAGTAGTGGAATTTCAACAATATATACAAAAAGTGATCTTGAAAGAATGCAAGCAAAAACACTAAAAGATGTACTAAAATCAATCTATCCAAGTGGTTATAGTGAAAATCGATATGCTTTGCCTGACTACAATCAAATAGGAACAAATCATCCTTTTTTAAGTAGTAATATGAAAATATTTGTAAACAACCAAGAAGTTTCAGCAGGACTTTTTGGTAGTGGTGCTGTTTTGTATGGAAACATTGATCTCGGATTTGTTGAGCACATTGAGATATACAGCGGAAATACTACATACGAATACTCAAATGAACCAACACTGATCCTTGTGAAATTATTCACAAAGAATTTAAGAAAATATAGTGGTCAAAAAATATCCGCTGAAGCAAATAGCATTGGAGGGTCAACTGTAAGTGCTTACAGCTTAGATGAATTTAATAATAATGAGTGGTCTTATTTTAATTATTTGTCATTTAATAATGATGTAAGAACGAAATACGAGAGTCATAATACAGAAATATCAAGAGATCAAAACAGAAAACACTTTATGGGGGTTTTCACAAAAAATAGTACATTTAATAACAATTTTAACAATAATAATCAACTTATTATTGACGCCGTAACACAAAAAAGAAATACTTTTATGGATTTGAGTCTGGATGGAACACCACAGACAAATACTATGGAAAATGATTTTTTACATGTAGGATATAATGGGAAAGAAGATAATTTTGATTATCTTGTATCATATGATATATTAAACTCAAAATCAAATTTTTTAGATGATATTCCTGCTTCATCATTGAAAACAGCTTCGAAATCTTCTGTAATTAGCACTGAACTAAAATACAAATATATACTAGAAAATACCAAAATAACTTCAGGAATAAAATACAGGATTAAGAATTTTAAATATGATGAGCTAATAAGAAATGGCTTAAATGTTGAAACAACAGGACATACAAATCAAACAATTATAACTCCATATATTGAAAATCAATATATTTTAAATATTAACAATGTTTTAAATGCCGGAATGAGTTTGCAAAAAATTACTAATAATAATTCAGTACAAAATGACAATTTATTTATGTACAGACTTGGTCATACTTATGCAAAAAAAGGTCTTGCTTTCAAAACTATATATTCACACATGGAAACATCCCTTGATCCGTATTTAGTTAATAGCTACAATACATTCATAACACAGGGTAAAAAGAATCCAACAATCCAAAATATTATTTTAGAAAATATTAGTCATGAGGAAGCCAACAATAAATATGAATTAATTGTTGGCAGGTCTAATATTAAAAACCAATTGGGTCCAATTAGTCAATTAGAAGATCTTTTAGATAACTATCGTGAAACCGTTACAACATATGGTGGAACGTTAAAATGGACACACGAATACAATAAAGTAGATAAACTATACTTAACTGCTGGTAATTATCAAATAAACAACTTGCCTACTGCAGATAAAATAACTTCATATACATCAACGATTAGAAACCTGAATACATATGGAAAATTTGACATATTCAATGAAATTATTTATTCTCGAGATAATATTGATAAGAAAAACTTTTATGATTATAGTGCCGGTGTTATTTATCATTCAACTGATGATTTAAGTGTTGCTATCAAAGGTACAAATATATTTAATAAAGCAAAAACAATCGACTACAAGAGATTCAATATATCCACTCTTGATTTTGAAACGCCACTTAAAATATCACCAATCGATAAAAGTATAATAATAACTCTCGAGTATACATTTTAGTGAAAAAAATATTTTTAATTATTTTCGCATTTACATCACTTCAATCGAGTGATATATATGAATTACAAATGTATCAAAATATACTTACAACGCTTTTCCAAAAAGATACGATTTTAGTTTATTCAAGAGACACTGATGAAATTGAATTGATTAAAACCAGTACAAATATTAAATTAACTACTAAATGCTCAGATGCAGATGTTCTTATTGGAAAGAACTTTAGCTATCCAGAGTTTAGGGAATGCAAAAAACCAATCTTTGCAACAAGTTACAGAAGCTATATGGAACAAGAAAATGCATTTGCGGCATTTTATTGGAGAAAAGGTCGTCCTCAAATTCAATTTAAATTAGAGCCAATAAATAGGTATAAACTATTTTTGCCGGAAAATTTTAAGAAATACTCAAAATGAATAGATCAAGAAAAATAAATTATATTCCGCTAATTTTTACTATTATTGCAATATTGATATTGTTGGCATCATTTATATTGGTTAATTTATTTAAAATTACAAAGCAAAATATTCAGAATACAGCAATAAACTCTCAATTAATATATATAAATGATATTACAAATAATATGGTAAAACAAATTACACAAGACAATCCAAAAAACTTGCATTTATTATTAAAACAAAATCTTCAATTGAGAGAAAATATTGAACAGAGACTACAACTTTTTTTTACAAAACGATACAAATATGTTTATATTGTTGATAAAGAAACTCCAGCTAGCTTTCCATATAGATTTTTACT
>CAIJNA010000055.1 GCA_903821805.1 uncultured Campylobacterota bacterium
GGGTATTCCGTGTGTTGTCGGGCAAAATCACCCTCGCACATATTCAAAACAACGATCACACCGCTTATTAGGAGACACTCATGTGGTATTTTACTTGGATATTAGGCTTATTACTGGCGTGTTCTTTAGGCATTCTGCACATCCTGCGTTTTGAAGCACAGGAAACTTTTGAAAAAGAACACATACCGCTAGACCCCGTAACGCGCTTATTCACCAAAGACGTGATGATGACGCGCCTGAAAGAAAAAGTCGAAAACTCACGTCATAACGGTTTTCCGTTTTCCATTATTGCCGTCAGTCTGGAGCATTTTAACAACCAGCATTCATTACTGGATTATGAAAGTGATACGGTATTGCGTAGCGTGGTGGATTATTTAAAAACCGAAATTCGTGAAGGCGTGGACATTGCCGCAAGAATGAATCAACAGGCAATTCTTATCGCCCTGCCTGGTGCAACATTGACCAGAGCCGAAACCATCGCCGCGCAATTTAAAGCTTACATCGGCTCGCAAATCAAAGCCCCCAGAGATTTAAGCATTGATGTGGCGGTTGGTGTAGCGACTTATGCAGGTGATGACTCGGCTGATTTGCCGATTGCACAGGAAGTGGATGCTTTGATTGATAAGGCGTGTGGGCAGATACATCCAGCGTAAACGTGTATTATACTGGAGTCCAAAACCCAGTTTTGGACTTCGACACCCACACCAGCGCGGGGCGGGTTATTCAACCCGTCCCGAATGTTTGCATTCTGGCATGATGTTTAGCACAATATTACAATTAAAACGTTGCGACTGGGTGAATACCCCGTCGCGCTTCGGAAATTAGGAAAAAACTTATGGCAGAAATTACAATTAAAACTGATAGTAAATTACCTTTATATGAAAATTTGATGCAATTAGATAAAAATAAATTAGAATGTAATCAATCAAACCATCTATTCTCACATCCAGCAGATATTTTGAGGGATAATTTAGAAAAAATACAAAACAATTTAAAAAAAATTATAAATTCTAAAGAGTCTCTTCCATATAAAGATGATAAGATAGAAATAACAAAGAATTATATTTTTGCATTAGATTCATTTTATGATTCACTTCTGTTGATTATAAAAAAACTTACTCCACAAAACGGAGAAGATAATAAAGATGCTAAACAATGGCTTGAAAGAGTAAAGCCGCCAGCTTATAAATCATTTAAAGATTCAACAACAAAACAACATGAATTAATTAGAAAAATGGCTAATGAATTAAAACACGGTCATTCAAAGATTAATTTGTTATTTGTTACTAATCATAAAGGCGTAGATGTTTCAGGTTTCTATATTGCAACAACTATTGATAATAATGATTTAGTGGGTGCTTCTAATAATATACATGAAAGGTATAAAGACTGCTCAACTGCTATTTCATATAACCACTTTATACTTTATAGCTTAGGTTGTATATATAATGAAATCGACCAACTAAATAAATCTTTATTTAAAAACATAAAAAGTAAAGATAAACAGAAAGGTTATAATATGCTTTATGATATTTTGCTATCTGTTGTAATAATAGAGGAGTATTTCTTTCCTGATGAGTATCATAAGCCTTATATCAATATCAAAAAATTTGATGATAAAATTGTGGTCAAATATCCACATAGATATAGACTCAACAAAGAAAATGTAGATAATATAACAAGCGTTAGACCACATTTAGAATTCAATCAAAGAACAAGTAGTGTTCATTCAATAATGCCATATCATAAGTTAATATTTTCTCGTTCTTAATTTACCGTGTACGTTGGGGTGAGCCTTAAGCGAGATAGGATGGGCTGACGGAGGAAGCCCATAGTTCGCGATTGATGCGCTTCGTACCTCAGCGCATCCTATGTAGCGCACCTTATCGCGTTGTCAAGCCTATTCCTCAATATAACTTCTTATCTTATCTGTCACATCACACCGTAAAGCCTTTTCTATTCTTGCTTTTGTATGACCAAGTGATTTTGCTATTTCTGCAACAGTCTTTCCTTCAAGATTGAGCTTTTTAGCTTCTGTGGGCAATATACCAAGATCATAAAATGTTTCTGACATGCTGACTATGTAACTCATATAATAGTGGTCATATTCAGCATTAGTTTTTTCCAATACCTCTTCGGAAAAATCTCGTCTCTGGTCTTTATTTTTTAAAAACTTAAACCCATCGCTTTTTGCAACAATAGCAGCAAGTTTATTTAATTCATCGTAATCAACTTGTTCTTCATATTCGCCATCATCATCGTAGTCATCATCATCTTCATCTTCTTCATTATCTTTAAAGAAAATTTCCAGATAACAGCTAACTAACAACATCGGCTTATATTTTATCCAAGTATTAGTCTCACCTAATCTAATATAAATCTCGATTATTTTTTCTTTGCCGATAAAATTACTAATATCGCCAGAATAATCATCACCTGATACTAATTGTGAAAAATAGACACATATAGAGCCATCATTTATTAGATGTTTTATATTATTAATACTTGAAACTCCAATAATAAATCCATTTGCAATTACTTCGTTACACCCTCTGATTACTGGTATTCCTAAGCACTCAATTTGTTTATTTAATATATTGATGTTTTCTTTTTCCGTATCAAGCATAGATAACTCATCAATATTTCCCTCCCCTATTTCGCACCAAGCCTTAAAAAAATTCTCACGATATTCATCTTTCTGTAAATTTTCCATACCATCCTCGCTACCAAGTTGTGAACAATTCTTGGTAATCAGTTTAGTACAAATTATGGAGATTATTTTTTACATTTTTGCTATTCTTTATCGGCTTCTATCTGATCCTCACTACCATTGCCCCAACACCAGCTTTAAGCGAGTAGCACGATAGGATGGGCTGAGGCACGAAGCCCATCACGAGCGGTAATCACACAACATTAAGTGAAAAATCATGTCTTTATCCATACAATTACCCGATAACTTAGAACAACAACTCAGTGTTTATTGCCAAGAACATCATCTTTCCATCAA
>CAIJNA010000056.1 GCA_903821805.1 uncultured Campylobacterota bacterium
ATTTAAATAATATTATAATAATCGAATTTCAATTAAAGTAAAAAAAATGAGTAAATTAACTAGAAGAGAATTTGTATATATGACTGCTATGCTAAGTGCAGCACCTGTATTTGCAAATTCTCACACAAGACTTGCTAATACAGTAAGCAAAAAACCAGAAGACTATTATAAACTTGATAGTTTTGGAAATGTAAGACTTATGCATATGACTGATTCACACGCACAATTATTACCTGTTTACTTTAGGGAGCCAGATGTAAATCTTGGTTTTCATACTAATTATGGAAAAGTTCCACACATCGTTGGCGAAAAACTTTTAAATCATTACGGGATTAAAGGAAATAAAAGACTTGAATATGCATTTAGTTGTGTAAACTTTGAACAACATGCTAAACATATGGGTAAAGTTGGAGGATTTGCACAAATTAAAACTGTTGTAGATCACCTAAGAAATAACTTTGGCGCTGAAAAAACTCTTCTTATGGATGGTGGAGATACTTGGCAAGGAAGCTGGACATCACTTCAAACTAGAGGTAAAGACATGGTTCAAGCTATGAATAAGCTTGGTGTTGATGTTGCAGTTGGTCACTGGGAATTTACTTATACAGCAGACGAAGTTCTTGCAAATGTTAAAGAACTTAAAGCAGAATTTTTAGCTCAAAATATTTTTGTAAAAGAAGATGCTATTATGAATGGAAGCCCTGTTTATGATGAAAGTTCTGGACACTTATTTAAACCATATACTATTAAAACTTTAGGAAAAGCAAGAGTTGCTATTATCGGACAAGCATTCCCATATACAACTATTGCTAATCCACAAAGATTTATTCCTGATTGGAGTTTTGGTATCAAAGAAAATGAGATGCAAAAAATGGTTGACCATATCAGAAAAACAGAAAAACCAGATGCAGTAATCGTACTTTCTCACAATGGTTTTGATGTTGATAAAAAAATGGCTGAAGTTTGTACTGGAATCGACTTTATTATGGGTGGACATACTCATGATGGTGTACCAGAAGCTGTTCCTGTTAAAAATAAAGGTGGGGTTTCTTATGTTTGTAACGCTGGATCAAACGGTAAATTCTTAAACGTTCTTGATCTTGACATTCAAAAAGGAAAAATCAAAGACTTTAAATTTACACTTCTTCCAATATTCTCAGATTTAGTTCCTGAAAATAAAGAGATGAAAGCATTTATTGAAGATACTAGAAAACCATTCCTAAAAGACCTTAATAGAGTTATCGCTACAACTGATGAAACTCTTTTTAGAAGAGGAAACTTTAATGGTTCATGGGATCAAATTATTTGTGATGCATTAAGAGCTGTAAAAGGTGCTGATATATCATTGAGTCCAGGATTTAGATGGGGAACTACAATGATGCCAGGTCAAGCAATTACATTTGATGATTTATCAACTCAAACTGCAATGACTTATGCTGAAACTTATGCAAGAGACTTTAGTGGTGCTGATATTAAACTAACTCTTGAAGATGTTGCAGATAACTTATTTAATCCAGATCCATTCTTGCAATCAGGTGGAGATATGGTTAGAACGGGTGGTATCTCTTATACTATTGATCCAAGAAAACCAATTGGAGAAAGAATTACTAATATTAGATTATCAAATGGTAAACCACTTGAAGCGAATAAAATGTATAAAGTAGCTGGTTGGTCAACTGTTGGTGCAAAATCTCCAGGAGAACCTGTATGGGAAACTGTTGAGACATACATGAAAGAGATGAAACACTTCAATAAACAAAATCTTAAAGTTGATGTTCCTGACATGATTGGTGTTAAAGGTAACCCAGGAATTGTTTTATAATTTAAATATTATTTAACAATCAATTAACACTTATTCGTTAAAATGCCTTTGTAGCTAAAGTAAAATCTTATGATTTTGCTCTAGCTCTTATTTTATGAGAAGCTACGCTTTAATTAAAATTTTAAAAACAAGGAGCATTTAATGAAAGCACTTTCAAATTTTGTAAAAATAACATTTTTTACAGCACTTATATCAACCTTACTTTTTAGTATGGGTGATCATCAAAATAATCAAGCCGACTTCAGATCAGTTCAAAAAGCAGATGCAGTAAATGTACAAAAAGGTAAAAACAAAGATTTTTGTCCAGTATGCGGAATGACTCTTCATCATTTTCACAAAACAAATTTTGCTGCTACTTCAAGTGGCAATGAATCACAATATTGTTCTTTAATATGCTTAGTTGAAGATGAAATAGTTAATAATAAAAAAATGACTAACATCAGAGTAGTTGATAATTTAACTATGAAAATGATTGATGCAAAAAAAGCTAGTTATGTTGTGGGAAGTAATAAACCAGCAACTATGAGTGCTATAAGTATTTATGGTTTTGGTACTTTAGATGGTGCTAAAAAATTTGCTGAACAAAATGGTGGAGATGTTAAAGATTTTGAAGCTATTTACTCTATGGTTAAATCTACTCAAGCAAAAGATATGGCTGCCACAAAAGCAAGACAAGCTAATGCAAGTAAAAATGGTGCAATGATGTATGAAAAAATGTGTAAAAAAACAGATGCTAAATTTAAATCTATTGCAGATGCAAAAGCATTTTTAATTGAATCAAAGATTTGTGGCGATATGGATGATAAAAAACTTCAAGTAATAGCTATTTATCTAGTAACTAAAAAATAAGCAAGCGAATATCATGCAAACGTATTTCTGGATAATAGTTTTATCGGTTATAGCTTTTGCAGATATTAGCTCATCAAAACTACCTCTTTTACAATCTGGAAACTCAAAGTATTGGTGCCCAGTAACAGGTGAAAATCTTCAAGAACATTATCAAACAAATTATTTTGCAAAATTAAAAAATGGCACAGTTCGTCAATACTCTTCATTTTTTGGACTTTATTCAGATATTAACGAATATGGCATATTGAAAAATAGTGCTAAAAAATATGATGATATATCTCAAAAGTTTGTATCAATTAACTTGCAAAATATGAAGTATACAGAGAGTGAATTTTTAAAACAAAAGAAGTGGATTCACAATATTAAAGTTAAAAAACTTTATTTGATGGGAGAGAAAATTTTTACACAAAGATGCAAGAAAAGATATATTGATTTGGAAAATTATCTTGAACTAAATGAACTAAAGGGATCTTTAGTAGAATCAAAATATTGCGGAAATCTTCCTGAAGAATATTTACACGCACTTGGTATATATCTCTGGGATGTAAAGAAACTTGGTATAACTCAAAATCAAAATACAATTACAGTCCATGAAGATGATAAATGCCCAGTATGCGGAATGTTTTCCCATAAATATCCAAAATGGGTTGCAAAACTTCATTATGGAAATACATACTTTGCATTTGATGGTGTTAAAGATTTGATTAAATTCTATTTTAATCCACTTAAGTGGGGAAAATACAAGGGAACTGAAAAGAATAGGGTTACTAAATTTGAGGTTACAGATTACTATACTCAAAATGCAATTGACGGCTTTAAAGCCTTTTATGTGATAAGAAGTGATGTATATGGACCAATGGGGAATGAACTTATTCCATTTGAAAAACTTGAAGATGCAAAAAATTTCATGATAGATCACAGGGGAAAGATTGTCTTGAGATTTAATGAGATATCACAATCCCTCCCTTACCAACTAGATTCAAAATAATATTTTTTATAAAGAATATTATTTTGACACTCAAATGACACTCTAACTTTTGTAAAATTCTAAACATAATTCTTTTTGCCAAAAGCGTCAATAAGATAATAAGTTAGTTTCAAGGAAGAAAATTAGATGATCCTAAAAAGTAGTGCTGATAATGAAGTTGTAGAAATAAAAGTTGGATTTTCATGGACCGTTTTTATTTTTGGAGGATTTACGCTACTTGCTAGAAAGATGTATTGGCATGGCTTTATTTTAATTGGACTTGATATCGTGAGTTTACATATTGCTTCATTTTTGTATGCATTTGTTGCAAATAAAGCAACTGCAAAATATTATATAAGAAATGGATATGAGCCAACAAAAGATGAGTCTTGGTTTGAGGCTAGAAGAAAATGGCATATTCCCGAAACGATGAACGAACAAGAATTTGTTGAATATATGAAAGCAGGTTCTAATTAAAATTTAATTTGTCATTTAATCTTTCATTTCTAATTCATTGATGAAAGTTTCCAAATCCATAGACTCAAAAGATTTTGTTGCAATATATTTCATGATTACATTAAACTTAGTAGGGTTTCTGTAACCCTTGATGTTTGAAACTATTACATTATTATCCATAAACATTATTGTCGGATAAAATCTAACTTCTAATAAATCTCCAAATTGATCAGCCGTACCCTTAAAATCTTTATAAATAATTTTCGTTTTTGAGTCCACGTTGATATCTATAAAATAAAACTCTTTATCTATAAATTTCTTAATATTTGGATTATCAAATTCTTCCGTGATCATTTTTTTGCAGTAAGGACAATGATCAGTATGAAAAAACACCATCATAGGTCTCTTATGTGTTTCATTCTCTTTTACGATCTGATTAAAATCTATAGTTTGTGCATATAAAGTAAATTGAGTACCAACAATGAATGCAAACAAGAATTTTAAAAATAACATCAAAGCTTCCTTAAATTAATTTTCTAAATATATTGTAGGATTATAACGCTTTTTTATTTGAAACGATATAAGATTTAGTTAAAATTAACAAATGCCTTTAAAAAATTTAAATCAAGAACAATACAATTCAGCAACATCAAAAGCCTCTAAAAATCTAACAATTGCAAGCGCAGGCACTGGTAAAACATCAACTATTGTTGGTAGAATAGCACATCTTTTGCAAAACAATATACCACCTAACCAAATATTACTTTTAACTTTTACCAATAAAGCATCTTCGGAAATGATTAGCCGTGTTGCAAATCTTTTTGGTGATGAAATAGCTTCCCAAATAGTTTCTGGAACATTTCATAGCGTGAGCTACAAACTTATGAAATCATTAGGAATGCAAGTTGCTCTAAAAAGACCAAATGAGCTAAAGACACTTTTTAAATCACTTTATGAAAAACGAATTTTTTCAAATAATGGTGAGACTACGCCTTACGACAGTAATTATCTTTATGATATATATTCACTTTTTTTAAATAGCTCTGATGGTGAAGATTTTGAAACATGGATTGCTAATAAAAATATTGCTCATAGATCATACGCAGTAATTTATCAAGATTTATTTGATGAATTTGATAAACTAAAAGAAGAACACGGGTATGTAAATTTTGACGATCTTCTTTTGAATATGCTAGAAATTCAAAAAACAAACAATTTTAATTTTTATGAAATTTTGGTCGATGAATATCAAGACACAAATCCTTTGCAAGGCAAACTGTTGGATGGATTTAAGTCAAAGAATCTATTTTGTGTTGGAGATTACGATCAATCGATTTATGCTTTTAATGGAAGTGATATTGGTATTATTTCATCATTTCACGACAGATACTTGGGGAGTGAAATTCATACATTAACAAAAAATTATCGTTCCACTAAACCTATACTTGATCTTGCAAATAAAGTAATAAATTTTAATGAAAGAATTTATGATAAAAAACTTGAAGTTGTACGAACAAATATAATGCATCATCCAATGCTTTTGCAATTTGATGAACTCTATGGTCAGTATGAATATATTGCGGAAAATATCCAAAAATCATCAACGCCTCATAGTGATATAGCAGTCATCTATAGAAATAATTCTAGTGCAGATGGAATTGAAGCAAACCTTCGAGATCTTGGAATTAAATCAAAAAGAAAAGGTGGACATAGTTTTTTTGATAGTAAAGAGATTAAACTTGTTCTTGATATGCTGATATTACTTACAAATCCAAATGATATGATGGCATTCATTCATGTTGTAGAATATGGAAAAAATATTGGGAAAAGTGTTGCAAAAGATATTTTTGATGCTTTAATTTTGCTTGGTGATGGCGATTTATACAAAGGATTAACACATCCAAATGATGAAAAAACACCTTATCGAAGCACTAAAACGACAAATATTCAACTAGGACTTTTCGATGATTTTGTTGAAATGGGAAGTTTAGCAAAATTTAAAAATTCCGGATTTAGTGAAAGTTTTTTGGGAAATCAATTCTTGAAGCATCCAAAATTAACAATAGAAAGTGGAGAGTTTTTGTATCAATTTTATAATCTTTTTAAAGAATTAAAGAGAATGAGTAATCCAGCAAATTTAATCGATCATGTTAAAAAAAGTAAGTTGTTTGTGAGCGCTATTGATAGCTTGGCTACCCAAAGAGCCAAACAAAAAGATGGAACTATTCATGAGGGAATAAAAACAACCGCAATCTTTAAGGCGAACAGAAAAGTTGAAACACTAAAACAATTATCACACAAACATACAAATATTAAGAATTTTATAAATGCAATGGTTCTTGGTGGTGGTGAACTTAGTGAAGGTGAGGGCGTAAATCTTTTATCTATTCATGCCAGTAAAGGTTTGGAATTCAAAGAGGTATATGTAATAGATTTGATGGATGGAAGATTTCCTAATCGTACTTTAATGAGTAAAGGCGGAAGTTTAGAAGAAGAGAGACGACTTTTCTATGTTGCAGTTACTAGAGCTAAGGATATTTTATATCTAAGTTATGCCAAATATGATAGAATTAAAAAGCAAGATTTCGTGTATAGTCCATTTTTGGTTGAATCAGGACTTGTCAAAAAAGAAGACAAATCAGACAATGAAAAATAGAAGAAAACATCAAACAAGTAAAATAAAATACAAATAAAAAGGCAAAATAATGATCGCAAATATTAAAAGAATTATCATATCTTATATCTACATTATCTCAAACCAACCAGTAAAATTACAAGAATTATTAAGTGCCAATCAACTACATATTGAAGGAATACACCTTGATGGAGATAAGCTAGGCTTTAGGTTAAAACTCGGGCGAGCTTACCTTGTATTTTTATTTATTATTAATATTGCATTACTTCCTATTTCTCTTGGTGGACATGTGATATTTAGAATGGCTGATTGTCACTTGTCTATATTTATAGCTATTTTTATGACAGGAATTATTTTTGCTTCATTTGGGATATTCAAAGATTGGCTTACTGATGAGGTTGCAAAAACAAGAATTAAAAAAATGTGGAGCTTGCATTTTCCACTTTTTGATTACGAAGAATACAATCTTGAAATAAATCAGATTTACATAAAATCTTTGGAAGAAAATATTAAAAGACAAGACCTTGAAAGATATATAATAGATAACTTATCTCAGTAGA
>CAIJNA010000057.1 GCA_903821805.1 uncultured Campylobacterota bacterium
AGGTTTTTTACCACCTTGTGAATCACCTTTAAAGTTAGGTGGTGTTTCAACAATTCTTAATTCAACAGTAGCTGGAGCTTCAACAGTTATAGCTTCACCTTTAAAGAACATCATATCAACATTCATACCATCGATAATCCATTTAGCTGTATCACCAACTTGATCATATGTAAGTCCAATTTGCTCATAAGTTTCATTATCCATAAATTGCATCATTTCACCATCATCATACAAAAATTGCATTGTTTTTGGTTGTAAATCAGGAACTTCACATTTATCACCTGCATGGAAAGTTCTTTCGATTGTTTTTCCATTTATGAAGTTTTTAATTTTACATCTTACGAATGCAGCACCTTTTCCTGGTTTTACATGTTGGTATTCTGTAATTCTATACGGAATACCATCTATTTCAATTTTTAAACCTTTTTTTAATTCGCTCATACCTATTGCCATAAGTAATTCTCCTCTATTTTTATATTATATATTTACGAAATATACAGCTTTTGCAGCATCTAAATTTCTAAGTTCTTCTAAAATTGCTTCTGTTATATTGTCATCAACAATAATTACAGCTAAAGCACCTTTTTTATTTCTTCCTAGTCTAAAGTCTGCGATATTAATATTATTATCACCTAATATTTTACCAACATGACCAATAACACCTGGAACATCAGAATTTTTAAATAAAATCATTTTTCCAGAAGGTATTACATCAACAATGTAATCATTAATATCAACTATTCTTTGAACGTCTTCATCAAAGATTGTCCCACTAATTTTATTAACACCATTTTGTGTAGTAACTTTAATAGTAACTTTGTTTTTATAAACACTATTATTTGGATTTTCTAAAGTTTCTAGAATAATTTCTTTTTCTTTAGCAACAAATGTAGCATTTACATAATTTATTTTCTCTAATCCAATAGATGGAGTCAATGCACCAACTGTTGCAAAAGTTATAAGGCTTTCAAGATATTGAGCTATTTCGCCTTCAGCTTCAACTTTAATTGATGAAATTGCAGTTTTATCCATTTGCGCAACTGTAAAAGCCATTTTTTGAGTAAGCTCAAGGTATGGTTTTACAAAAGATGGAATTTTTGTTTCATCAATTGGAAGATTTAAAGCATGAGGGTAACCGATTCCTCTAGCAGCTTCAATTGCATTATCAGCAGCTTCAGTTGCTATTTTGTATTGTGACTCAACAGTATTTGCACCAAGATGAGCTGTAACTATAATATTATCAAGATCAAGAAGCTTGTTGCTTGTAGCTGGCTCTTTATTGAAAACATCAATACCTGCCATAGCAATTTTTCCCGATTTTAAATTATTATACAAATCATCTTCATTATATAATCCACCTCTAGCACAATTGATAAGAATAACACCATCTTTCATTTTGTCAATTTCTTTTTGAGTTATCATATTTATAGTTTCACTGTTTTTAGGCGTGTGAATAGTTATGATGTCACAAGATAAAATATCGTTAAAATTTGTTGTATATTCAATACCTAAGTCTGTTGCTTTTTTAGGATTAATATATGGGTCATATGTAACAACATCGGCTTCAAATGATTTTGCTCTTAGAGCAACTCTATGTCCAATATTACCAAAACCGATAACACCTATTTTTTTACCATAAAGTTCTTGACCATACCAATCTTCTCTTTTCCAAAGTCTCTCATTTTTAAGTTGAGCATGAGCATATGGCATTTTTCTCATACAAGAAAGTATATGTGTCATTGTAAGTTCAGTTGCAGCAATAGTATTAGCTGTTGGAACATTCATAGCAATAATACCTCTTTGACTGCAGCCATTAATGTCAACATTATCAACACCAACACCAGCCCTAACAATCGCTTTAAGATTTACTCCAGCATTTAAAAAAGCTTCATCAACATCAGTTGAACTTCTTGTAATAACTACTTGAGCATCTTTGATAACATCAAGAAGTGCTATTTTGTCAATATCAGCTGCAAATACATAATTAATATCATTTGTATTTTTTAGTATCTCTAACCCACTTTCGTGGATATGATCACAAACTACTATTGTAGGTTTATTACTCATATTTTCTCCAGTTTTTAAAAAGTTTTTAAATTATTTTCTAAGTTGACCAGCTAATGCATCACCTAAAGTCATTGCACTATCATCGCTAACTAATTTTAAAACTTCTCTATTTTTTTGAGATTCTAATCTTTTCATAGAAAGTCTTACTCTGTTATTTTGTCTATCAATATTTACAACCACAGCTTCAACTTCGTCACCAATCTTAAGTTCTGGTGCGTCTTCTGAAACAGTTAATAAATCTTCTTGTCTAATAAGACCATCAAGATTATTTTCTAACTTTACAAATACTCCGAAATCTTTAATATCTTTAACAGTAGAAACTATAATATCTCCGTTTGCATATTTTGTAGCAAATTTGTCAGCAGGAGATTCACCAAGTGCTTTAATACTAAGTGAAATATTTTCTTTTTCTCTATCTATTTTAATGATTTTAACTTCTATAGAATCACCTTTTTTAAAGATATCTTTACATTTTACATTTGATTCCCAGCTAGCTTCTTCATTATGTAGTAATCCATCAACTTCACCAATAGTGATAAATGAACCAAACTCAGTAAGTGTTGCAACTGTACCTTGTATAACATCACCAACTTTATGTTCCTCAAGGAATTTTTTAAATGGTTTTGGTTGAAGAGATTTAAGACTTACTCTTAATTTTCTTTTATCACAATCAAGATCAATAACCTCAACATTGATTTCATCACCAATATTTAAATAATCTTTTGGATTTTTTACATTTTTATTCCATGAAATTTCTGAAATATGCAATAATCCTTCAATGTCATTTCCAAGATCTACGAATGCACCATAAGTTTCAAAGTTTGAAACTGTAACAGTGATAGTATCACCAACTTCTAGTTGCTCTCTGATCTCTTCCCAAGGGTTTGGCATAGCATCTTTAATAGATAATGAAAGGTGACCTTTTTCTTTATCGTATGCTTTTACGATAACTTCAACTTTATCACCTTCTTTATAATACGAAGAAGGATTAACTGGACCTTTGTAAGAAATTTCGTTGTAATTAACAAGTCCGTCAATTCCACCCATATCTACAAACATACCATAGCTAGTAATTTTTTTAACTACACCTTCTTTAACTTCAGTTGTGCTCATAAGTTTAGCTATTTGCTCGTCTTTGTTTTTTTGGAAATCTTCAATTAATTTTTTTCTTGAAATTACGATGCTATTTGCATCTTTTTTAGCTTTTAATACAACTGCTTTGATTTTTTTACCAACAGCACCGATTGCTTTGATGTAACCTTGAGCCATTGGCATAAAGTATTCCATACCATCAGCACTCTCAACAATAAATCCAGCTCTTGGTTTAATTGAAGTAATAATACCTTCAACAATAACATTTTCTGGTTCTTCACCATATTTGTCAAAAAATTCATTAAATTTAAGTCTTTGTAAAACTTTTTTATGAGAAATTGATGGTCTTTCACCTCTTGAGCTTGTAAGCATTACTTTAATTGTATCACCTACTTTATAAGCCACTTGACCATTAATAGTAATCTCAGAAATATTTAATCTTCCTTCACTTTTTTGACCAACATCTACCAATAAACTGTCATTGTTCATTTCAACAATAACTCCATCAACAATTGTGTTTGTTTCTGTTTGTTTTTCACTCTCCTCAAATAATTCTGCGAAGTTCTCGTCTTCAGCTAATTCAAATTCTTGAAATCTTTTCATCAACTTGCCTACCCTTGTATATAATTTTGTGGATGATTGTATCCTAGTTAGGCTTAAAATTCATTGTAGTTTGTATTGTTTTTTATTTCAAGGAGAATAATTTTATGAAAGTTTTAGAGAATTAAGAACAAGAATCGACTAATTAGTTTATTTTGGTTGATCTTTTACTATATACCCTAGCTCAATAAGTTTGTTGTATATTTTTCCACTCATATCTCCAGCAGCACTTCCACCGTGTCCACCGTGTTCTACTAAGACAGTTATCGCGTACTGTGGATTATTAAATGGGGCATATGAAGTTAGCCATGCATGAGATCGCTGATAATATTCCATCTGACTTTCTTGCATTCTTTTTTTCTCCGATTGTGAAATTACTATAACTTGTGCTGTTCCAGTTTTAGCACCCATTTGAATTTGAGAATTTTTTACATTTCCAGTAGCGGTTCCGCCCTCTTGGTTTGCAACTCCAAACATACCTTGTCGTACTAAAGCAAAATTTTCTGCGCTAGTATTTAGGTTTAGGATTCTGATTTCTTTATCTGATTTCAAAAAATGTGGACGAACTAATTTTCCAGTTGCTATTGCGCCTGTATATCTAACTATTTGCATTGGCGTAACGTTCATAAATCCTTGTCCTATCGAAGAGACTACGGTTTCACCTTGGAACCATGGAGTTTTTAGTGCTTTTTGTTTCCACAGTTTATTTGGATTAATTCCAACTGATTCATTTGGCTGATCAACTCCACTTTTTTGACCTATCCCAAATCTTTTTAAAGTATCATGCATCGCTTCTATACCAATTTGTAAACTTCCTTTATAAAAGAAATCATCACAACTTTCTCGTATAGCTTTTACAAACCCTGTGGCACCATGACCTTCTGTTTTCCAACATCTAAAATTACGATTTCCAAAAGGCATAGATCCTGTACAATTTATGGTTGTATTTGGACTAATTCCATGCTCAAGTAAAGAAATAGCAACGCCCATTTTTATAACCGAACCAGGTGGATACTTTCCATTAATTAATTTATTTGTAAACGGATGGTTAAAGTCGTTAAGAATATTTGTCCAATCATCATGGCTTACACCATTTACAAAAATATTATTATCAAATTCAGGGAAGCTTCCTCCAGCTAAAATTTCACCATTATGAACATCCATTACAACGACAGCACCAGATTGATCAGCAAATAATTCATGAATATATTTTTGCAATTTAATATCAACTGTTGTTCTGATATCATGTGCCACTGGTGGTTTATCACCAACTATACCAATAACTTTAGATACGGAATTTACTTTTATTGTTTTAACTCCAAGATCTCCTTGAAGTTTGTTATTATAAAATTTTTCCAATCCACTTTTTCCAACGGTTTCAAAATATTTCTGTTCTTCTTCTTTTTCAATATCTCTAACACTTATTCGTCCAGTATAACCGATAAAGTGTGCTCCAACTTTTCCATATGGATAAAAACGACTTGTTGAAGATTTAATCGAAACATAGTCATTTGAATTGAAGATCGGGTAATATTTAAAAAAATCATCATATGGTATATGTTCAACAAGAACAATATCAACATGCCTGTAAATACTATCTTGATTTATATATTTTTTCTCAAGATCAGCATATTTGTATTGTGGGAAATACCTTTCAATCATTCTCAAAATTGCGTGTAGTTCTTCAATCTTCTTTGAATGTTGCATGTGAGGTTTAACAGCAATTCTAAAACCTATTTTATTTACAGCAAGAAATTCTCCATTTCTATCTAGAATCGCTCCTCTTGGAGCCGGAGTGTATTCTTTTTTAAGATAATTATTATTTGATAGTTCTGCGTAATATTCATTTGAACCAACACTTAGACTAAAAACTCTTCCTAAAATCAATATACCAATAGCTATAGCAAAATAGATAACAACAAAAACTCTCACTTAGTTATCCTCACAATAATGCCAATATAATAACGATATCAATAATGCAATTAAGAAGTAGTATTGCAAATAATGAAAAATCAATCTCGCCTGCGATATGAAAAAACTCTAAAATTCCTATATAAAAAATAAAAATAGTTACAGATGCTGACAGCTTGATTGACGCGAGGATATTTTTGAGACGAGGTGCAACTACAAGATAAATGAAAAATGCTAGCAATGTTAGAGTAAAAAGTTTTAGTCCTTGAGCTAATTCAATCACAGAAAATGCGATAATCATATAACCAACAGATAAATATTGTTCTGTTTCTAAACTCTTACTGAATATTTTATAAGTAACACCTGCGAGCAATATTGATATAAAATGAACAGGTAAAAATAGATTCACTACCGATACTATAAGCAAAATTATAAAAATAGCAATAGGATTTTCAAGTAGTGTTTGTTTGTACATTTTGAAAATATAGCATATATTTTATTTACTATTACTAAGAGTCTAAACTAAGAAAAACTTATGGTTAAATCGCATATAATCCAACAAATTTTAAATAAATATTATAGGATTAATAATGATTAAATGGTTAGAAGCTCACAAAAACGATAAAGTTAGAACACAAATGTATTACGCAAAACAAGGAATCATAACTCCTCACATGGAATATGTAGCTAAAGTTGAGAATGTTGACGTTGAACTTATAAGAAGCGAAGTTGCTAGAGGAAGAATGATTATACCTGCAAATGTAAATCATACAAACTTAAAGCCAATGGCAATTGGTATCAAAAGTCTTTGTAAAATCAATGCAAATATTGGTAGTTCTTCATTAGCAAGTGACATTCAAGGAGAGATAGATAAAGTTGATGTTTGTCTAAAATATGGAGCTGATACAATTATGGATTTAAGCACAGGTGGTGATTTAGATAGTATACGAGAAGCTGTTATAGCTCACTCTTACGTTCCAATTGGTACTGTTCCTATTTATCAAATTATTCACGATTGTGGTGGTGATGTAAATAAACTTGATATTGACACTATGCTTTCAACTCTAGAGAAACAAGCCCTTCAAGGTGTTAGTTATTTTACTATACATGCTGGTTTCCTACTTGAAAATATGCCAAATATTGCAAAAAGAAAAATGGGTATTGTTAGTCGTGGTGGGAGTTTAATGGCTTCTTGGATGATGCACTATCATAAAGAAAATCCTTTCTTTGATGCTTTTGACTCAATTCTGGATATTTGTGCAAAATATGATGTTTCCCCTTTCTTTAGGAGATAGTTTACGACCTGGTTGCTTGGCTGATGCGAGCGACGAGGCTCAATTAAATGAGCTTAAAATTTTAGGTGATTTAACTTTGAGAGCTTGGGAAAAAGATGTTCAAGTTATGATTGAAGGGCCAGGACATGTTCCATTAAATCAAATTGAAAGAAATATGAAACTTGAAAGAGAATATTGTCATGAAGCACCTTTTTATATTCTAGGACCATTAGTAAGTGATATTGGTGCGGGATACGATCATATAACTTCAGCTATCGGAGCAGCTATCGGTGGATGGCATGGATGCAGTATGCTTTGTTATGTTACACCAAAAGAACATTTAGGTCTCCCAAATGCAGAGGATGTTAGAGCTGGTATCATTGCTTACAAAATAGCTGCACATGCTGCTGATATAGCCAGAGGAAGAAAAGGTGCTAGAGATATCGATGATGAAATGAGTGATGCTAGATACAATTTTGACTGGAATAAACAATTTGAACTTGCACTTGATAGTGACAAAGCTAGAGAATTCCATGATGAAACATTGCCTCAAGATGTATTTAAAGATGCGGAATTTTGTTCAATGTGTGGACCAAAATTTTGTAGCTACAAAATAACGCGGGAAATAGTAGCAGCTCATCCTAGCTTGACAACAGAACAGTAAGGATCTAAATATGGAATTTATTAATTCATTAAGTGAACAAACTCCTGAAAAATTTTACTTATATGTATCATTATTCATAGGTTTTTTGTATGGTTTTATAGCACAGAGAGAACAATTTTGTTTTAGTGGTGGCATAAAAGACTTTATATTATTTAAACAAACAAAAAGAACAGCTTCGTTAATAGTTGCAATATTAACAGCTATTTTAGTAACACAATATTTATCACATAAATTCGAAATTGATTTTCTTGACACAAGATATTATTCAAATGTGAATTATTTACTTATCGTTCTTGGTGGAGCTTTATTTGGATACGGAATGATGATAAGTGATGGATGCAGTAGTCGTCATCTGATTAAAATGGCACAACGGGATACTGATTCAATTTTTGTTCTTTTGTCGCTTGGAGTGTTTTCGTTTTTAACATATACATTATTGGCTCAATACAATGATGTTATTCATCAAAATACTTTTGTTGAATATTTTCAAAAAGATTCTTCTTTCCCAATTAGTATATATCTAATAGTTGCGATTCTAGTATTCTTTTTGTACAAAAATATTGGATCTATTAAGAATTTACTTCAAACTTGGGATGGATTATTGATTGGTTTCATTGTAAGTTTTGGATGGATTGTAACTTATTATTTTATCAATGAAATGTTTTTAGATGAAACTCTTCAAAGTCTTTCTTTTGTTTATCCTATAGGTAAAACGATAGAGTATGCCTATAGTAAAATGTCAACGAATTTAGTTGTATTTCCAATTTTAGTAATGTTTGGTGTTATAGCTGGGGCTTTCATATCTTCATTATTTAACTCAAAATATAGTAAAAAACAAATGTGTGATACGTCAAATCAAAATCCTCCAAAACTTTGGTTAAAAATGTTTGGTGGAGCATGTATGGGAATTGGTGGGATTTTAGCTATAGGATGTACTGTTGGGCAAGGACTTAGCGGTCTCTCTACCTTATCTTTTGCATCTTTGATTGCGATCACTTCTATATATATTTCAGCATATATCACTGCATATTTTATGCACAAAAACAACTCACTTATTGCTTGTTTTTACTTTGACTTCAAAAAATAATCTATAATCTAGTAGGAAAATATTCCTACTAGAACTTTCATTCTCTTTCTAAATTTTCACAATAATTAAAAAAAACTCGAGCAAATCTAATTAAGACTAATTTTATCTTACTTAGTTAGAATTCCCATGAAACCGAATTATGAAAAGGAAAATGATGTTAACAATTGAAAATGTAAAAGAAAAATTAGCAAAAGTTATGTATCCAGGATTTGCAAAGTCTATTTTAGATTTTGGATTTATAAAAGATGTTGCAGTTGATGGAAATAAAGTTGCTGTATATATTGAAATAACTTCAAGTGCCGAAGAAGTTGAAAAAGAATTAAGAGAAAATATTACAAAAGAATTGAGTATGTTGGGTGAGATTGATTTAAATTTAGCTATCCACAAACCTCAAGCACCAAAACAAATGAGTAACTCAATGAGTGGAAACAATATGACTCCTCAAGTTAAAAATTTTGTTATGGTAAGCAGCGGAAAAGGTGGTGTTGGAAAATCAACAACATCTGTAAATCTTGCTATTGCGCTTGCTATGCAAGGTAAAAAGGTTGGGCTTTTAGATGCTGATATTTATGGGCCAAATATTCCTCGTATGATGGGTCTTGATGGACAAGAACCAGAAATTATTGGAAATAAAATCATGCCATATAAAGCTTATGGTGTTGAAGTTATGTCTATGGGAAGTTTAGTTGAAGAAGGTAAAGCACTAGTTTGGAGAGGCGCTATGATTCAAAAAGCAATTCAACAACTTCTAAGAGATATTTTGTGGAGTGAATTAGATTGCTTAATCATAGATATGCCTCCAGGAACTGGTGATGCTCAACTTACTTTAGCTCAAAGTGTTCCAGTTGCAGCTGGAATCAATGTTACAACACCTCAACATGTTGCACTTGATGATAGTAGAAGAAGTTTGGAAATGTTTAGTAAGCTTCATATTCCAATAGCTGGAATAGTTGAAAACATGAGCGGATTTGTATGTCCTAAGTGTGGTGAAGAAAGTGACATTTTTGGAAAAGGAACTTGTGAAGATTTAGCTAAAGAATATAGCACAAAAGTATTAGCAAATATTCCAATTGAACCAAATATAAGAGTTGGTGGAGATGATGGAAAACCAGTAGTATACTTTTATCCAGATAGCAAAACAGGTAAAAAATACCTTCAAGCAGCAGCTCAACTTTGGGAAAGCATTGAAAAAGCAAATGCAAATGGAGAAATTGGAAATAGTGAAATTCAACCAAATCTTCCAGCTGGTGTAAGTGCTTGTAGTACTGAAGGTCAAGCCTATAAAAAAGAACAAGATGAGAAAAAAGCTGCAGCAAAAGAAGCCGAAAAAAGTGGTGGTTGTTGTGGTGGCGGACACTGTAGTTAACCTTAACTATTTCATTAAAACACAAAAAAGCGAGGCATGTGTCTCGCTTTTTTTATTTACAAGTAAAAGAAAGCTTAATGGAAAAATGAGTTACTTATTATACTTGTTTAACTAGCCTAAAGCGTAAGCTATTGTAAAAGATAGTAATAACAAATAGAATAATGATGTTGTATTTAATCTTGTGGTAATTTGTATATTGTCAGCATAAAATATAAAATAAATGACATAAAAAAAGAGAGAATCGTGCAGATCCTCTCTTTGTAAAAAATATAAATACTATTATTTATATCTGTGAGTTATTCTACCCTTATCAAGTGAATATGGTGTGATTTCAACTCTAACTGTGTCACTAAGTAATATTTTAATATAGTGCATTCTCATTTTTCCAGAAATATGACATAAAACAATATGTCCATTATCAAGCTCAACTCTAAATGTTGCATTAGGTAAAACTTCTACAACCTTACCATCAATAACAATTACATCATCTTTTGCCATTTTTTTCCTTTTTTAAATTTCTTTAAATTGTTTTTTAATCTCACTCAGATACTAGTTAGTATTTCGGCTTTACCGTTTACAACTGCAACTTGGTGTTCATAGTGACTTCCTCTTAATCCATCACGACTTCTAACTGACCACTTATCTTCTTTATCTATAGCAGGTTCTTCATCTTTTTGACAAATCATAGGCTCAAGACAAAACACCATCCCATTTTTAATTTTAGGACCTTGTTTTGCATTGTTTCCTTCAAGATAATTAGGAATCTCTGGATCACAATGTGGCTCTCTACCAATACCATGTCCACAAAATCTTATCAAAGGAACAAAACCTCTTTTAGTAATAAATTTTTCCAAAGCATGGCTAAGTTCTTTAAATCTCATACCATCTTTTATGATACTAATAGCATAGTAAAGAGCATCTTTACTACAAGCTATTAGTTCTTCATCTTCTTTTGATATTTTACCTATTGGTATTGTAATAGCGGCATCGCCATACCATCCATCAACTTCACTTCCAATATCAATACCTAAAATATCACCATCTTTTAGCACCTGATTTGTTGGAATACCATGTATAATTACTTCATTTAATGATGTACAAATTGCATTCGGAAATCCATAAAGTCCTTTAAATGATGGTTTAGCACCAAGACTTAGTAGGTATTCTTCACCCATTTTATCAACATCTAATAAAGTCATTCCAGATTTTACATTTTCACTTAAATAAGAAAGAGTCTTCGCAACCGCTTTGCCAGCGATACGAAGCTTTTCTATTTCGTTTAATTTTCGAAGAGGTATTGCCAAGATTTATAAACCTACAGCACTTAAAGTTTTATATTTATTCATATATTGTTGAGCTTCAATCTTTCTCATAGTATCAATAGCAACTTGAACTACAATCATTACTGCAACTCCACCAAAAAAGAATGGAACTCCCATAGCCTTAACAATAAGCCAAGGAATAGTCGCAACAGCACCTAAATATAAAGAACCCCATAAAGTCAATCTACTTGCAGTTTCATTTAAAAAGTCTTTAGTTGTATCTCCAGTTCTTATACCAGGGATAAAACCGCCTTGTCTTTTTAAATTTTCACTAATATCTTTTGCATTGAATGTAATTGAAGCATAAAAATATGCAAAAAATACAACAAATAAGAATGTCAAAATATTGAATGTATAACTATTAGGATTTAAATAATCTGCGATCATCATAACATACTTATTTTGACTACCTTGTAAGATAGTAGAAGGAAACATCAAAATCGCACTTGCAAAAATTACAGGTATTACACCACTAAGATTTAACTTAATTGGAATGTAATTCATAATTCTTTTTGATTGATTTTCCATCATCACTTTTTTACTATAAGTAATAGGAATTCTTCGCTCAGCTAACTCAACATAAATGATGAATCCAACTGTAGCAAGAATAATTATTAAAAGTGCAATAACAGTTAAGAAATTCATCTGACCGTTATTAACAAGCTCAACAGTTCCACCTATAGCACTTGGAATAGCCGAAACAATTCCAGCAAAAATAATCAAACTAATACCATTACCAATACCTCTTTGTGTGATTTGTTCACCAATCCACATAAGTAACATAGTACCAGTAAGCATAGAGATAGTAGAAATGAAAATAAATGTATTAAGGTCCAACATAATAGCACTTGCCCCTGTTTTTCCAGTTAATGAATTTAATCCCATAGAAACACCTATGGCTTGTATAATAGTAATTACGATTGTTGCATATCTAATGATTTGCATATATTTTTGCATACCATCTCTCTCTTTTTTCATTTTACCAAGAGATGGGAATGTAGCAGCAAGAAGCTCCATAATAATAGAAGCAGTGATGTAAGGCATAATACCAAGAGATATAATACTCATTCTTTGAACAGCTTTACCACTAAACATATTAGCAAGCCCTAAAGCGTTGTTGGAATTTGTATCAAAAAACTCTTTGATTACGTTAAGATCGACACCAGGTACTGGCACATAAGCCAGCATTCTGTATATTAAAACAAATCCCAAAGTTATTAAGATTTTATTTAATAAGTCTTTATTCACAATTATTTACCAGCAGTAACAGTTATATTTTCATCTTTGATTTTAGATACTAAATCTTTAGCACCAGCACCAATGAGTTTTACTTTTGAAACTGTGCTTGAAATTCTATAAACTTCTTTAATAGAAGCCATAGTAATTTCTGCTAATTCAGCTATTTTTGTAACTTTATCAACATTGATAGTCATCGGTTTTACAACTCTTGATGTAAATCCAACTTTTGGAAGTCTTCTGTGAAGTGGTTGTTGTCCACCCTCAAAACCTCTTTTAATTGAATATCCACTTCTAGCTTTTTGACCTTTGTTACCTTTTCCAGCAGTTTTACCGTTTCCAGTTGCATGCCCTCTTCCTACTCTTTTAGTACTTTTAGTACTTCCAGCAGCAGGACTTAAATCTTGTAATATTGACATTTTCTATCCTTTTATCATAGCTAATGCTTCAACAGTAGCTTGAACTAAATTGTTTGGATTATTTGAACCTAAAGATTTTGCAATAATATCTTTAATACCAACAAGCTCAAGAACAGGTCTTGCAGCTCCACCAGCGATTAGCCCAGTTCCCTCTGATGCAGGTTTAAGTAAAATTCTACTTGCATTATATTTATGTTCAATATCATGGTTAATTGTAGTACCATTGATATTAACTTTTACAAGAGATTTAAATGCATCATCAAGAGCTTTCTTGATAGCATCTGGAACCTCTTTAGCTTTACCAGTACCATAACCTACTGTACCTTTTTTGTCACCAACAACAACAAGAGCAGTAAATCTAAATCTTCTACCACCCTTAACAACTTTAGTAACTCTCCCTATCTTAACGATAGCTTCTTCGAAATCTTCTCTATTTATTACCGCCATCATAAGCCCCTTATACTCTGATTCCATTGTCTCTTAGTGCATCAGCAAATGCTGCAATTACACCATGATACAAGTAACCATTTTTATCAAATACAACTGTTTCGATATTTTTAGCTTTTAAGTTTTCAGCCATTGCAGCTCCAACTTTAACAACATTTTCTTTATTAACACTAAGTTTCATTGCTCTACTATCAACAGATGCAAGTGTAACACCAGCAACATCATCAATAGCTTGAGCATAGAAGTATTTATTAGATTTGAAAACTGTAAGTCTTGGTTTTGCAACCGAACCATCAATTTTACCTCTAATTCTTCTTTTTCTTCTTAATCTTAATGCATTTTTCTTAGCTAAGTCTTTTATTCTACTCATAATTTATACCTTACTTTTTAGAAGTTTTTCCGGCTTTTCTAATGATAGTCTCATCAGTATATTTAACACCCTTACCTTTGTACGGTTCTGGTTTTCTAAAGCCTCTAATTATTGCAGCAACTTGACCAACTTGTTGTTTGCTACTACCTTTTACATTAATTATATTTTTATCTACACTTATTTCGATATCAGCAGGAATATCAAAATTGATTGGATGAGAATATCCAAGTTGTAATTCTAAAATATCACCTTTAACAGCTGCTTTATAACCAACACCGTTGATTTCTAAAGATTTAGTAAATCCAGCTACTAAACCAGTTATTGCATTTGCAGTTAAAGATCTATAAGTTCCCCAGAATGCTTTATCTTGAGATTCATCACCTTTTAAAGCGAATACGATATTTCCTTCAGAAACTTCAATTCCAACTCTATTGTGTGTATCAAGTTCAACAACTTTGTTACCTTTTTTGATTACAACTACTGAACCATTTACAGAAACTTCAATACCAGCTGGTATTGCTATAGGTAATTTACCAATTCTTGACATAGTTCACTCCTTACCATATAGAACAAAGAATTTCACCACCAACATTAAGTTTGTAAGCCTCATCATTACTTACAACACCTTTGTTAGTAGAAACAACTATTGTTCCATATCCATTTTTAAAATTTTTAAGTTCAGTAGCAGATTTATAAACTCTTCTTCCTGGCTTAGATTCTCTTTTTACTTCATTGATAACACTTTTTTCATTGTCGTCATACTTTAAAACTACTTTTAAAGTTTTTTTATTGTTTCCAATATCTTCTACACTGTAACTTTCAATGTAATTTTTTTGCTTTAAAACATTCATAACTGCTTCAACTGTATTAGAGTGAATTAAAGTTGTTACCTCTAATTTTCTCATAGCAGCATTTCTGATTCGAGTTATTGCGTCTGCGATTAAATCATTCATCATGGGCTTATCCTCTTTTTTTTATTTTTATTGTTACCAACTAGCTTTTCTAATTCCAGGAATTAATCCCTCATTAGCCATCTTTCTTAAACATATTCTACAAAGTCCAAAATCTCTATAAACAGATTTTGGTCTACCACAGATTGAACATCTAGTGTACGCTCTAGTAGAAAATTTAGCAGGTTTAGCTGCTTTTAATATCATAGCTTTCTTTGCCATTATGATCTCCCTATTTTAGTAAACGGTACACCAATTAGTTCTAGTAATCTAAAAGATTGCTCATCACTATCTGTTGTAGTAGTTATAGAAATATTCATTCCGTGAGTTTTGATGATATTATCATACTCAACTTCAGGGAACATCAATTGCTCATCAAGACCAAAGTTAAAATTACCATGACCATCAAATCCAGTTCTATCAAGTCCTCTAAAGTCTTTTACTCTTGGAAGTGCAATTGAACATAATTTATCCATAAAATTATACATTTGCTCACCTCTAAGTGTAACTTTTACACCTACAGGCATGTCTTCTCTAACTTTAAAACCAGCAACTGATTTTTTAGATTTGATAGTAACAGCTTTTTGTCCAGCAATTAAAGAGATAGTATCACTAATGTTTTGCATTAATTTAGTATCTTTCATAGCTTCACCAGCACCTACAGAAATTGTTACTTTCTCTAAAGCAGGAGTTAACATTTTATTTTGTACGAATTCAGATTGTAAAACAGTTGTTATTTCGTTTTTATATCTTTCTAATAATCTAGCTGCCATATTATTCACCCTCTACTTTAGAAACATTAGAGATATCAATTGGCATCTCTTTATTTATAAAACCACCATTTGGGTTTTTTTCTTGATCAGGCTTAACAGTTTTTTTAGCAATTTTGCAATCTTTAACGATTACTTTTCCAGCTTTTGGAAATACTGCTAAAACTTCACTTATTTTACCTTTATCATCACCAGCGATAATTTTTACAGTATCACCTTTTTTAATTTTAAATTTAGTAGCCATTATAATACCTCCGGAGCAAGTGAAACTATTTTCATAAATCCACTATATCTAACTTCTCTAGCAACAGGTCCAAAAATTCTTGTTCCAATTGGCTCTCTTTTTGCATCTATAATAACAGCTGCATTGTCGTCAAATCTAATTAAAGAACCGTTTTCTCTTTGAACTTCTTTATGAGTTCTAACGATAACAGCTTTAACAACTTGACCTCTTTTGATTTTAGTTCCATGAGGTACAGCTTTTTTAACTGAAGCAACAATAACATCACCAACTGTCGCATATCTTCTTTTAGAACCACCTAAAACTTTAATACACATAATTTCTTTAGCACCACTATTGTCTGCTACGTTTAATCTTGTAAAACTTTGAATCATTAGTTAACTCCCGCAGAAATTATTGTATTTAATCTAAAAGATTTTGTTTTAGATAATGGTCTACACTCAACAGCCGAAACTGTATCACCAACATTTACTTCATTTTTTTCATCATGAACTAAATATTTTTTAAATCTCTTTACAGTTTTGTGGTATTTTGGGTGTAAAACTTTTCTAGTTACAAGAATAGATACAGTTTTGTCTCCACTTCTTTTTACCACAACACCTTGAATTTCTCTTTTATGTGAATTCATTATCTTATCCTTAGTTTGCACTAACTGCAGTTATAGCAGTTTGAATTCTAGCTATATCTTTTTTAACTAGCTTTAATTCACTTGTGTTAGTTAATTGCATTGTTTTCAACTTAGCTCTAAGTTCAAACAATAACACCTTTTTCTCTTTTAACAATGCTTTTAGTTCTTCTAAACTTTTAGTATTTAAATCAGAATATATCATTTTGCGCCTCTAATGTTACAATTTTCGTTTTAAATGGTAATTTATGAAGAGCTAAAGTTAATGCTTCTCTTGCTAATGATTCTTCAACACCAGCCATTTCAAAACAAATTCTACCTGGCTTGATATTCATAACCCATTTATCAACACTTCCTTTACCTTTACCCATTCTAGTTTCAAGTGGTTTAGCAGTTAAAGGTTTATCAGGGAATACAGTAATCCAAACTTTACCAGTTCTTTTTACTTTTCTTGTCATTGCAATCCTTGCTGCTTCAATTTGTCTTGAATCTATTCTTCCGTGCTCAAGAGCCTTAAGTCCGATAGTACCGTATGCAAGTTCGTGACCTCTCATAGAGTTACCTCTATTTCGACCCTTCATTACTTTTCTAAATTTAGTTCTTTTAGGCATTAACATAATTAGTTACCTCTTCTTGGTGGTTTACTTGGTCTTCTTTTTTTATCAAATTCTTCAGTTTTTTCTGGTTGAATTCCTTTTGCAAGAACTTCCCCTTTAAATATCCAAACTTTGATTCCAGTACAACCGTAAGTTGTGTGACCTTCTGCAAAACCGTAATCAATTTTAGCTCTTAGTGTATGCAATGGAACTCTTCCCTCTAAATACCACTCAGTTCTAGCCATTTCAGCCCCACCAAGTCTTCCAGAAACAGAAACTTTGATACCTTTAGCACCAGCTTTGATAGCATTTTGCATAACTCTTTTCATAGCTCTTCTAAATGCAACTCGTCTTTCAAGTTGTTGCGCTACATTTTCAGCAGCAAGTTGAGCAGAAAGGAAAGGTTTTCTTTCTTCTTTAATGTTAACAGCGATCTCTTTTCCAACTAATGTAGCAAGAGCAGTTTTGATCTTTTCAACATCAGCACCTTTTTTACCAATTATGATACCTGGTTTAGCAGCAACAATAGTAACTCTAACTTTTTTAGCAGTTCTTTCTATTACAGTTTGTGCTATACCAGCATAATAAAGTTCTTTTTTAATATATTTTCTGATTTTATCATCTTCAGCTATATTAGCAGGCATTTTATCAAAACTTGGAAACCATCTGCTTTCCCAGTTTCTATTAATCCCTAATCTTAGTCCAATTGGATTTACTTTTTGACCCATTACTTATCTCCTTCTCTTGCAGCTACTTCAACATAAATGTGTGCAGTAGGTCTATGCTTAGGTGATGCACTTCCTCTAGCTCGTGGAGTAAATCTCTTAAGAACTGGACCTTTGTCAACTCTACAGCTTGTTACGATTGCATTTTCTGATTCTAGACCAGCATTAGCAACAGCACTTGCTATAACTTTTGCAATAATTCCAGCTGCTTTATTTGGAGTAAATTCTAAAGAAGCTATAGCTACTTCAGCATTCATACCTTGAACTTCTCTTGCTACTAATCTAGCTTTAATTGGAGAGAGTCTAATAAATTTCAATGTTGCTTTACTCATTGATTAACCTACCTTTCTTTGAACAGAACCTTTGTGTCCCTTAAATGTTCTAGTTGGTGCAAATTCACCTAATTTATAACCGATATGATTTTCAGTAATAGTTACTGGAATGAAATTTCTTCCATTATGTACAGTAAAAGTTAATCCTATCATAGTTGGTAAAATCGTACTTCTTCTTGACCAAGTTTTAATTGGTTTCTTATCATTAGTTTCTATAGCTTTAGTCACTTTTTTTGATAGATGAGAATCAACAAATGGACCTTTTTTAATACTTCTTGCCATTATTTACCCTTATTTCTTTCTTTTTGAGATAATTAGTCTATCACTAGATTTTTTCTTTCTAGTTTTATAACCTTTAGTTGGCATACCCCATGGAGTAACAGGATGTCTACCTGGACCAGTTTTACCTTCTCCTCCACCATGTGGGTGATCGATAGGGTTCATTGCAGATCCTCTTGTTTGTGGTCTAATACCCATATGTCTTGCTCTACCAGCTTTACCTATTACCATATTAGAATAATCTTCATTACCTACTATACCGATAGTTGCCATACAAACGCCAAGGATTTTTCTCATTTCACCACTTGGTAATCTCATAATTACATATTTATCTTCTCTACCCATAACTTGTGCATATCCACCAGCTGATCTAGCGATTTGACCACCATGACCTGGACTCATTTCAATATTATGAACCATTGTACCAACTGGGATACTCATAAGTTGCATAGCATTTCCTGATTTAATATCAAGACCACTAATTGCAGCTTGAATACTATCTCCAACTTTCATACCACTTGCTTGTAAGATATATCTTTTGTCACCATCTACATAAGTAACAAGACAGATTCTACAGTTTCTGTATGGGTCATATTCAACAGTAGTTACTGTACCTGGAATATCAAATTTATTTCTTTTGAAATCTATTATTCTATATTGTTTTTTTGCACCAGCTTCTCTATGTCTGCTTGTGATTCTTCCATTATTATTTCTACCAGCAGCAGCTTTTACTTTTACAAGTAGCGATTTTACTGTAGGTTTAGAAGTAATATCAGAAGTGTCCATAACACTCATAAATCTTCTTGCAGGTGTAATTGGTCTAAATTTTTTAATTGCCATCTTTACTTCCTTATGCCGATAGGTTCGCTATTTGAGCGCCGTCTGGTAATGTAACATAGAATTTTTTGAAGTCTGGTCTTGAACCAAGTCTTCCTTTAAATCTTTTAACTTTACCTTTTTGTCTTAAAGAATTAACATTTGTAGGTGTTACTCCAAAATATTCTTTAAATACCTCTTTTAATCCATTTTTAGTCATTTTAGGACTAGTCTGAACAACGATCACTCCATTTTCTTGAAGTGCTATTGTTTTTTCTGTATAAAGGATCGATTTGATATCTGTAATATCTGCCATATTTTACCCTTCTTCTTAAGCTATTAAGCTGTCAACTACAGCTTTTTCAATCAATATTGAGTGAAAAGCAGCGATTGCATAAGCATTTAATTCTGATTTTTCTATCACATAACAATTTTTAATATTTCTAAATGCAAGGTATGTATTGTCATCAAAATTTTCAACAACGATTAATACATCTCTTTTGTTTATTTTATTAACTATTGCAGCCGCATCTTTAGTTTTTGCAGACTCCACTTTTATAGAATCAACAACAAATAAACAACCTTTTTCAGCTTGAGCATTAATTGCATAATTAAGTGCTAGAACTTTTTGTTTTTTATTTATTTTTTGGTTGTAATTTCTATTAGATGGTCCAAAAACTTGTCCACCGCCAACGAATAATGGTGATCTTTTAGAACCCCATCTAGCTGCTCCACTTCCTTTTTGTGATTTAGGTTTTTTACCACCACCACTAACTTCTGATCTATTTTTAACTCTAGCCGTATTAGATCTCAAAGATGCCAAATATGACTTTACAAATAAATGTAAGTTATGTGAATTAATATTTTGAAACTTTTCTGGTAAAACTATTTCACCATTTGCTTCAAATTTATCATTTAGTACTACTAATTTAGACATTATGCTATCCTTACTTTACCTAAAGAACCATTTGCACCAGCAACAGATCCCTTAAGAACTAAAATTCCAGTTTCTTTATCAAAAGAAACTATGTTGTTTTTATGTGTAATTGTTTCATTACCATATTGTCCTGGCATTTTCTTACCTGGTTGTACTCTTCCTGGCCATTCACAGTTTCCGATTGAACCTGTTCTTCTACCCATTCTGTGTCCATGAGAACCTCTACCACCAGCAAAGTTCCATCTTTTTACAACACCTGAGAATCCTCTACCTTTAGTTTTGAATGTACTTTTAACAACTACACCCTCTACTAGTAAAGAACTATCAAGATCTCCAGCTTCAGTGTTTACAACTGGCATAGTTGCAAATCTATTAAACTCTTTAGAGATGTTATATTTTTTTTGTTGTCCTTCGATAGCTTTGTTAAATTTCTTACCACTACTATAAGCAACGATAGCTACGCCATCATTTACTTCACAAACTTTAGTATCTAATACTCTTACTAATGTAACAGGTATTGAAGGTACTGCAATAGTTCTACTCATTCCGATTTTTTCTACAATAAATTCCATCTATTACCTCCTATTCTTTACCCATTGATCTTACTTCTACATCCACTTCTGGTGCAAGATCAAGTTTCATTAACGAATCGATAGTATCTGGTGTTGCAGATACAATATCAATAATTCTTGCATGAATTCGAATTTCGAATTGCTCTCTGCTTGATTTATTAACATGTGGCGATTTTATAACAGTATATCTTCTGAATTTAGTAGGGATTGGAATCGGTCCTACTAATTCAGCTCCTGTTCTTTTTACAGCTTCTATAATTGAAGCAACAGAACGATCTAAAACTCTGTGATCATAAGCTTTAAGCTTTAATCTTATTTTTTCCATTTTTTTCCTTTAAAGAACTCGTCAGGCATTATTTTAATACAACCCTGATCTTATGTATGAGCGCGGATTTTAGCCAAAAACACAACCAATGTCAATAAATAATGATGATTTTTACACTTTTTTTGACAATTTTCTGAAATTTATTTCCTTTTAACAAGGAACATAATATTATTACGCATGAATATTTTAGAAACACTTTATGAAAATAAAATAAATTTTCCTCTCCTTTTGGATAGAAAAATAAATATAGAAACAAATAAAACATTTTTATTTGGTCCAAAACT
>CAIJNA010000058.1 GCA_903821805.1 uncultured Campylobacterota bacterium
CTGTATATTTACTTTCTGGTTTGGCTGAGTGAATCCGCCCTCTTTGTATGTAAATTGAAATATTTGATTTTTAATATCTAGTTTATCATCTATAAAATCGCTACTCAAAATTATTTTTTGTTTTCTGCTTCTACCAATAATTTTAATCCCAAACAATCTCTCTAATTTTGAAGCCTCTGTCTTCCACATCTCATCAAGATTTTTATGATAAATAAGTGTTACCAACATGTCCCCATTGGTGCTGCTTAAAAATTCGATTGAGAAGAATTTATGATGTAGTACTTGAGTTTTTGTTATTTCGTCTATTAGTTTTGGCATTAGTTCCGAGATTGCTTGATTTACGATCCCACAAGTTTTTATAGGAAGAATATTTTTATTGATATCATTCATTGCATAATGCAATGTGAATAAATCTCCATCAAATATTTTCCAAATACGAAACTCAGCTCTATTTCTAAAGCCTCCATCATCACTGTGAATCAAATCAAATTCTCCATTCCAAAGATTAGAAAATCGTTGTTTTTCTCGATTAATTTTTAAACCAAGTTGCTCATCATAAGTGAAACCACCTAGACTACATCCACCACATTTTCCGAAATACTCACACTGCATCAAAAATCCTCATCATTTTGTTTAAATATATTATAAAATCGAGTATAACAAAAAAAGCCTTTGAGCGAAAACTCAAAGGCTAGAAATAATTTTCCATGAATCGGTTTGATTAAAAGCCGAAGTGGAAAAATTCTCTTTGTTCTTTTGACTCAAATTCATAATCAAATATTTTAGTTACTTTACTATGCAGCATAACTCTTTGGACTTGTGTTGATGGTCTTCCGTATTGTAAATCTCCAACTATTGGATATCCGGCATACTGAAGATGAACTCTAATCTGATGAGTTCTTCCATGTTCTATAACAACCTGTATTTTTGACTTATTTCCTTCAACCATATATGGAGTCACTATTGTTAAAGCTGGTTTGCCTTTAATGAGGTCAATTTTACTTTTTGCACTTTGACCTTTAATAGTAAGAATCGGCAAATCCACTTTAAATTCGTCAATCACTTTACCTTCAACTATTGCGACATACTCTTTGTAGACTCTGTTAGCCATAAATTCTTTAATAGCTTTTCCTCTGAATTCTTCATTTTTTGCCAAAAGCATAACTCCACTTGTTTCACGATCAAGTCTGTTCAAAAGTTTGTATTCTTTAAATATATCCTCAACTTCAAAAGCATTTACGTAAGCTGGTTTATCTACTGCTAAAATATCATCATCTTGGAAAATTATTTTAATTTGTGGTATTTCTTTAATTTTGAAATTACTTTTGTCAGATATTTCACCTCGTGCAACTAACAGTTTTTTACCCTCTACTGTAACAACGCCTTTATCGATTAACTCTTTAGCTTTCTTGTTTGAAATACCTTCTTGGAGTGCTAGTAATTTGTATGCTTTATCATTTGCCATTTTTATTTATCCTTGTTTTCTTTCTTGTCTATAATTATTGTTTGTTATGCTCTTGATTTCATCAATTATTGGCTCTATATTGCCAACTTTTCCGAGTCTTGCATTATTTAATTCTTGAATTTTATCCAAATATAGTTTTAGTTTATCATTGTCTACCAAATAAGCATTTTCAACAGAATCAAATAGTGACTTCTGATTGAATATTACTTTCCCACTTATCAGTTTACAGCCGAAAAATGCTGGCTCAATCGGATTATGTCCACCTGCAGTTTTAATAAATCCTCCGCCAAGCACTACAACATCACTTATTGCGTAAATATTATTAAGCTCGCCCATCATATCTATAAGCACAATATCACTTTCAAAGTTAGGCTGATCACTCCATCTATGAAATGTTGTTTGACTCCCTTTGTACTTTGACTCGATCATATAGTAAACTTCATCAAATCTTTCTGGATGTCTTGGAACAACAACAAGTTTTCCTTGAGTCCTATTCCAGCTATCCAAAACCAACTTTTCTTCACCATTATGAGTGCTTCCTGCTGTTATCAAAATGCCAGCTGGCTTATCATATGCTTTTGTTACTTTCGGAAGATTTACAAGTTTAATGTTCCCTATAACTTCAATATTCTTACCACCAAGCTCCTCTAGTCTTTGCTTGTCAACTTCACTTTGAGCAAAAATCTTGTCAATATTTGCAAAAATATGTTTATACAAAAATGAAAATCTTTTGTACGATTTGTATGATTTGTCATTAATTCTTGCATTAATAAGATATGTTTTAGCGCTATTAGCTTTGGCAGATAAAAATAGCATATACCAAAGTTCAGCTTCCATAACAAAAAGTGCTTTCTGCTTAGATGTCCAAAAAGGCAAAAATATCTCAAATGGTAAATATCTAACTTCTCGAACAAGCTTTTTCCCTTCTTCATACCCAGTATTTGTAATTACTGAAAGGACAATATCATCTTTGTTTAACAAATTAATTATTGGTTTTAACGCTCGTGTTTCACCCATTGAACAGCTGTGAAACCAAATTTTATTCTCTGGAAAGCTAGGATTGTCTACAAGAAGGAATTTTGCTGGTATTGCTACTTTATATTTTGCTTGTTTTGATTTAAAAAGTAAATAAGGAAATAAAACAATGTATAGACAAGATGCAATTAAAAAGTATAAATATTTGAACATAATAGATTTCGGGTGATTATTCACCCGAAATAAAATTCTTTACTCTGCTAAAGATTCTTCTGCTTTGTAGATAATTCTTCCACAATGAGGGCATGTGAATATCTCTTCAGTAACTAAAAAATCACTATAAGCTCTATTTGTAAGTTTCATGTGACAACCGTAACATGCTTGGTTTTTAAGCTCAACAACCGCAGTATTTCCAGCCCATCTTTTAATTTTTTCATAAAATGATAATATTTTACCGTCAATTTTTTCAACCAACTCTGACTTGTCTTTATAAACAACATCTCTTTTAACTTCAAGCTCTTCAATATTTTTAGAAATAGCTGCTCTCAATTCTTCAACATCACTTTCTTCAGTTGCTAATTCAGCTTTTAATTCTTCTAAAAGTTGCTCTTTTGATGTAGCAATTCCATCTAGCCTTACTATTTCATTGTTAGCAAACGAAATTTGCTCTTTTGATATTTCTTCTTCAAGTTGTAACGCTTTTGCTTCTTTTTCGTTTTTAACCATGTCATATTTTGCTGATATCTCTTTGATTTTTTCTGCTAATTCTTTAAGATGAATATCATTTTTCATTCTTTTTGATTTTGCATCATCTATTTCAACACAAATTTTAGTAATTTTTCCATTGAGTTCGTCAACAGTTTTCAAAAAAATGTTTAATTTATCATTTTGTGTTTTTATTTGTGGTTCAAATCCTACGATATCTTGATCAAATTTTGATAGTTTTACAAGTTGCTCTAAATGCTTATTCAATTTTGTTCCTTTTTTTATTTATATTCAAAC
>CAIJNA010000059.1 GCA_903821805.1 uncultured Campylobacterota bacterium
AAAAAATATTTTTTGAAACTTATAAGCTTTTGCAATTTTCATAAAGTCAATCATTGCATCATGACATGCTTTAGCTTCAAATTCATTTCGCCCAAGCGTATCTCCCAAATATGGAACACAAGAGTTTTTTGCCAACAAAAAAGTATCAAGATTTTGCATTTTAAGCTCACTGGCGAGTCCATCATACGATGAATATGCGTGAGAATCTCCTAAAACCAAAACATCGTTTTTGTCTTTATTTGTTGCTCTTACAAAATCATATTTAAGCTCATATCCCAATTCGTTTTTCAAGAAATATTTCCCATTTTCATCTTGCTGAATAACTTTTTTAAATTGTTGATTCATAGCATCATTATTTTCCAAATGAGCCCTAAGAGGAAATCCTTTTTTAATCTCTGTAAATTTTCCAAATAATCCAAGAGATAGGGCTGCAAAAAATAAAGCTATCACAAAAACGTAGCTTGTTTGTTTCCTCGCATAAAGTTCAACATAAATATATGTCAAATATGAAAAAAATATCGACATTACTATAATCAAAATACCATACAATTCAACATTTAATCCAAAAATATGCATATAACTTATAACAACATAGTGCCACAAATAAAGAGGGAAACTAATTAGTCCTAAAAAAACTAATGGTTTAATTTCCAACAATTTATTACTTATTGGTGGTGCAGAGAAACTGTATTTTGAATAAAATGCAAACAATAATCCTCCAAAACAAAGTTCCCAAAATCTAGCAAATGAATTGTAAAATAAATCTAGTTCAAAAAAGTAGGGAAAGAAAAACATTATAATTGTAATAACAAGCAAAGAACTTATAAAATGCAATCGCGATTTGTAGATTATAAATATTATAAATGGCCAAGCCAAATAAAATTGTTCTTCAATTGATAATGACCAAAAATGAAGCAATGGTTTAAATTTTGAAGCTTCATCCCAATAACCAACTTCACTCATAAGGCGAAAATTTTGGTAAAAAAGTGATGAGGACTCTATGTGTAGTCCGAGTTGTTGAAGTTCACTTGGAAACATAAATAAGTAGCCAATTAAATATGTACTTAAGAGCACAATTAACATTGCTGGAAAAATTCTTCTTACACGGTTTCTGTAAAATTCCTTAAAACTGAAATTATTATTCTCAAGCTTGGTAAATATAATTTGTGTTATCAAATATCCTGATAATAAAAAAAATACATCAACACCTAGATATCCAAATGGAAAATACTCTGGCCAAATATGAAACAGCAACACTAATGAAATCGAAATTCCTCTTAGTCCGTCTATTGATGGATTATATTTTAAAGAATGATTGACAATGGGTATCAAGGCTATAAATTTCCAACAATATATTCGATCTCTTCATCAGTAACATATGGATTCATAGGTAAACTCATAATCTCACTTGAAACTACTTCAGAGATTGGAAAATCACCTTTTTTATATCCCAAGTAAGCAAAACACTCTTGAATATGAAGTGGCATAGGATAGTGCACTGCTGTTGGTATTCCAGCAAGTTTTAGTTTCTCTTGCAGTTCATCTCTATTTTTTACTCTTATTGAATATTGAGCCCAAGCTGATGTAGTTTTTTCATCTACATAAGGAAGAATTAGATTTGATTTGTTTTCCAAAGCTTTTGTGTATTTTTTTGCTACTTCTTGTCTAAGCGCCAAGTCTTTTGGATAGTATTTTAGTTTTACATTTAATACAGCTGCTTGAATAGTGTCAAGTCTTCCACCCATTCCTATGTATTTATGGTGGTATCTTTTTGATTGCCCATGAAGTCGCAAGCTTTTCATTTTATTGGCTAGTTCTTCATTGTTAGTAAAAACTGCTCCGCCATCGCCATAACATCCAAGTGGTTTAGCTGGGAAAAATGAAGTTGTTGAGATATCTCCAAGTGCTGAATCTGTTATCCCCTTATAAGTGCTTCCAAAGCTTTGAGCACCATCTATTATTACTTTTAAATTATGTTTTTTTGCAATTTTATTTATCTCTTCCATATCAGCTGGTTGTCCATAAAGAGACACTGGAATAATTGCTTTTGTTTTTAGAGTTATTTTCTCTTCTATTTTAGTTGGATCAAGATTATACGAATTTTGCTCAATATCTACAAAAACAGGAATAGCTCCTAAAAAAGCTATTGTTTCAGCTGTTGCTATAAAAGTAAAAGGTGTAGTGATAATTTCATCACCTGGTTTTATATCAAGTGCCATCATAGCAAGTAGCAATGCATCTGTTCCATTGCTACAACTTACGGCATATTTTGCTCCAGTAAAACTTTCAAGGCTTTTTTCTAATTCTTGTACTTCATTTCCCATAATAAAGTTACAATTTCTAGCTACTTTTAAAATGGCACTTTCTATTTCATCTTTGTATAATTCATGTTGGTATTGTAAGTTTGCGAAATCTATCTTCATTGTTACTCTTCTATTAAAATTAAATTGTCATTTTGGATTTTGTATTTACTATTATCAAAACTATCAAACGCAATATAATTACTATCAAATTTTAACGTATTCCCAGCACGACTTACCCAACCTATTTGCTTTGCAGGTACTCCAACCATAAGTGAATATGGTTTTACATCTTTATTTACTACTGTTCCGCTTCCAATAAGAGCATATTCGCCAATAGTTACACCACAAACGATAGTAGAATTTGCTCCAATGGAGCACCCTTTTTTAAGAAGTGTTTTTTTGAATTCTTCACGACGCACAATAAAAGCTCTTGGATTAGTCACATTTGTAAAAACCATTGAAGGTCCTAAAAATACATCATCTTCTACCTCTACACCTTCGTAGATAGAGACATTATTCTGAACTTTAACACCATGACCGATATTTACCTTTGGTCCAACTACACAGTTTTGTCCGAAAGAACAATTAGAACCTATATTAGAACCACTTAAAATATGTGAGAAATGCCAAATCTTAGTGTCATCACCTATAGTTACATCTTTGTCAATAAAGCTTGATTCATGAAAGTAAAACGAAGCCATTAGATAATTACTTTTTTGCAAAATGGATGATATTCACCATGAAGTCCAAGTGGTGAGAGCTTTCTGATAACAGAAACAATATTAATTGAGTTTCTAGCCTCTTCAAGTCCAAATCCACCACCATTTAAAATATGCTCGTAACTTCTTGTATGAAGATCTGTAAAACCTTCACTAAATTCGAACTCTTCACCATCAACCGTTATGCTTCTAAAAGTAGTTTTTCCTGTTTCTTTTATCTCATCTGGGATGTAGTTATAATTAACGCTTAAAAACCATCTTACGTTTGCATTTTTTAATTTCATAAATCCAGCATTTGCATCTGCTTCTTTTAGATGAACAATATTCTCTTCAATTGGTCCAAATATCCAAGAAAGCATATCAAAAAAATGCACTCCAATATTAGATGCTATTCCACCACTTTTGGCAACATCACCTTTCCAAGACACAAAATACCATTTTCCACGACTTGTAAGGTATGTCAAATCTATATCATAAACTTTATTTGGGTTTTGTTCCAACTCTTTTGCTATTTTATTTTTTAGTGCAATTATTGAATCATGAAGACGAAGTTGTAAAATATTATAAACTTTTTTTCCCGTTTCTTCCTCTATAATTTTTAGTTGATCAATATTGTGCGGATTAAGAACTAGTGGTTTTTCACAAATAGCATGAGCACCATTTTTTAATGCAAATCTTATGTGGCTATCGTGAAGATAGTTTGGTGTAGTTATCCCAATATATTCTATTTTTTTATTTCCATCTCTATGCCATTTATCTACAAATCTATCAAATCTTTCAAATTCTGTAAAAAAATGAGCATCGGGAAAATTTGCGTCCATTATCCCAATACCATCATAAGGATCAAGGGCAGCTACTAAATCATTTCCTGTATCTTTTATAGCTTTCATGTGTCTTGGAGCTATATATCCGCTAGCTCCAATAAGTGCAAAGTTTTTAATATTTGACATTCTATAGTCTCCATGTAGGATTTTGAACGATCCCTTTAACGTCTATAATTATAGGCTCTCCATTTGACATATTTACATAATCTAAAGTTGAAATTTCTTTAAATTTATCATGCCCGACAGCAACTATAATAGAGTCATATTTCTTACAATTTAGAGGTAAAGCATCAATAAAATTTAGCTTCTTAGTTTCTTTATCGCTTCTATCCACCCAATAATCATATACTTCAACATGGCACTCAAATTCTTCTAGTTCTTTAATGATATCCATAACTTTTGAATTTCTCATATCAGGACAGTTTTCTTTAAAAGTTACACCCATCACTAAAACATTCGCATTTTTTAGTTTTTTATCAAATTTAACCATTTTTTTAATCGCTTTATCTGCAATCAATTTGCTCATCCCATTGTTTATTTGACGCGCACCTAAAATCAGATTTGGCATATATCCCAAGCTTTGAGCTTTATGAGTAAGATAATATGGATCAACACCAATACAGTGTCCTCCAACTAAACCTGGTTTTAGATTTATAAAATTCCATTTCGTTGCGGCTGCTTCAATAACATCATGAGTATTTATTTTCATAAGGTCAAATATCATGGCAAGTTCATTAATAAGTGCAATATTTACATCTCGTTGAGTATTTTCAATAACTTTAGCAGCTTCAGCTACTTTAATAGTTGGAGCCATGTGTGTTCCAGCTGTTATAATTGACTTATAAAGGTTATCTACTTTTATTGCTATTTCAGGTGTTGAACCTGATGTGATTTTAAGTATTTTTGTAACAGTATGCTCTTTGTCTCCAGGATTAATTCGCTCAGGTGAATATCCACAAAAGAAAGTTTCATTAAATTTAAGACCAGAAAAATTCTCCAAAATAGGAACGCAAATCTCTTCTGTAACTCCAGGATAAACGGTAGATTCATAAATAACAATATCGCCTTTTTTCAGAACTTTAGCAACGGCTTCACTTGATTTGATAATTGGTGTTAAATCAGGCTCATTACTATCATCAATTGGAGTTGGAACTGTAACAATATAAATATTGCAATCTTTTATCTCTTCAATATTTAACGTAAACTTCATCCCATTGGCAATAGATTCATGCACTTGTGATTGGGTTAATTCTAGTGTTCTATCAAATCCACTATTTAGTTCGTCTATTCGTGATTGATTAATATCAAATCCAACAACTTCATATTTTTCACTAAATGCATGAGCCAGCGGAAGACCAACGTAGCCAAGACCTATTACGCATATTTTATTCATATTTTTCCTTCTATACTTAACTATCACTTCTAAAAACATCTCTTGTATAAACTTTAGTTTTTACATCAGATAGACTATCTTCAACTCTATTTGCTACTATCACATCTGCAGTAGCTTTGAAGTCATCAAGATTTTTGATAACTTTTAATCCTTCAAAAGTATCTTCATTTAAAACTGGTTCATAGATAATAACTTCAATATTTTTAGATTGTAGTTTTTCTATGATTCCTTGAACAGCACTACTTCTAAAGTTATCACTACCTGATTTCATTATTAGTCTGTAGATTCCAACTGTTTTTGGGTTAGTTAAAAGAATTTGATTTGTTATAAACTCTTTTCTTGTTTCATTTGAATCTACTATTGCACCTATGAGGTTATTTGGTACATCTTTGAAATTTGCTTTTAGTTGTTTTGTATCTTTTGGGAAACAATATCCACCATATCCAAAACTAGGATTGTTATAGTGTGTTCCTATTCTAGGATCTAATCCAACACCACTTATGATATCTTTTGTGTTTAGGTTGTGTTTTTCTGAGTAACTATCTAATTCATTAAAATAAGCAACTCTCATAGCAAGATATGTATTTGAAAAAAGCTTTATAGCTTCTGCTTCAGTTGAATCTGTAAATAAAACAGAGACCCCTTTTTTAATAGCACCTCTTTCAAGTAAGCTAGCAAATATCATAGCTCGATCTGATTTCTCACCAACTATGATTCTGCTTGGGTAAAGATTATCATGAAGAGCTTGACCTTCTCTTAGGAATTCTGGAGAAAATATAATATTCTTGGTGTTGAACTTTTCATTTATCATTTTTGTATAACCAACTGGAATAGTTGATTTAATTACCATTGTTGTATTTGGATTTATACTTAGTACATCAGCTATAACATACTCTATACTTTTTGTATTGAAATAATTTGTAGTTTCATCATAATCTGTTGGGGTAGATATAATTACATAATCAGCTCCAGAATATGCTTCAACTTTATCTAGAGTTGCTTTAAAATTTAAATCATCTCTTTTAAGGTATTCACTTATTTCAGCGTCTTCTATTGGAGATATTTTATTTTGGAGCATCTCTACTTTTTGCGGGATGATATCTAGTGCTATCACTTCATTGTGTTGCGCTAGTAAGATTCCATTTGAAAGCCCAACGTATCCTGTTCCTGCTATTGCGATTTTGATCATCAAGAGATACCTTTGGTAGTTATTATATTTGTATTTAGCAAATGTTACGTTTTATAAATACTCGTTCATTTTACAACCGTTAAGAATTTAAATCAAAGCACCAACGTGTAGTTAATCTGTTTTTGCATTAATTGCACTCAAGTGCTTTGTATTTTTTTGAAAATAATGGAATATTTATATGCAGTAAATGTAAAAGTTTGTAGTAGATTAGAAAGGCGATAAT
>CAIJNA010000060.1 GCA_903821805.1 uncultured Campylobacterota bacterium
AAACAGAAATTAAAAAACTTGAGAATGATGGAAAGATTAAAAGAGATGATGCAAAAAGTTTTTTAGAATCTTTGGAGCAAAAAGGGAAAGAAGAAGATGAGAAAATAAAAAGTCACATTAAATCTTCACTTAAAGATATTATTGATGAGCTGGGACTTGCTACCAAGGAAGATATTGAAAGATTAAAAGAGGAACTAAAAAAATAAAAACTTTTTTAAAAAATATCTCTTACTATAAACCATTAAGAGTTTATGGTGTATTTACTTTTCTGCTTACAGTTTTTTTAGTTATTAAAAAAAGAGATAGTTTTTTGTACTTTAAACCTTTATCTCCAAAGAAATTAAAATACACAATTATTCATTTGGGGGCTAGTTTTATAAAATTAGCCCAAGTATTGGCTACAAGATCTGATTTCTTTACAGAGGAATATCTTCTGGAATTAAAAGAACTTCACGATCAATTACCTTCAATGAGTAAAAAAGATTTTAATGACGTTTTTGAAAGAACATTCAAAGTAAATCCTTTTGTATTTTTTGAAAATGACCCAATAGCTTCAGCTTCAATAGGGCAAGTGCATGTTGGGTATTTAAAAGAGAACAATGTAAAAGTTGCAGTCAAATTGAGAAGAGTTGGTATTAAAGAGCAAGTTGAAGCAGATATTAGAATTATTTCATTTTTTAATTTTATATTTAAACCACTTTTTTCACATCACACAAAAAATTCAATCGAAGCTGTTATTATTGAATTCTCAAAAATGATAAAACAAGAAGTTAGTCTAATAAATGAACTAAGAAATCTTCAAAAATTTAGTAAAGTTTATGAGCATTCAGGGATTAGATTTCCTGTGCCTTATCCTACTTATTGCACTGACGAAGCTATTGTGATGAGCTATTTGGATGGTTTTAGGTTTGATGATAAAGAATCAATATTTAAGCATAACATAGATTTTCGTAAAATAATCGCTACACTTGTCGATTTTTATACCACTCAAATGCTTATTAAAGGCTATTTTCATGCAGATCCACATCCTGGAAATCTCTTGGTTAATACTGAAGGAGAGCTTATGCTGCTTGATTTTGGAATGGTTAAATCTGTTCCAAATGATACAAGAATAGCTATTATAGAGCTTATTAAATCAGCAAATGAACAAGATTATGAGGGATATATTAGCGCAAACAAAAGGCTAGGAACTATTAGTTATGAAGCCCCAACTGCTGAATTAGCAGAGTTTAGTGAAAAAATGTTTGAGATATTTGCTAACGAAAATCTTAGCAGTGAATCTATGCAAAAATTGGCTTTTGAAGTTTTGGAAGGAACAAGAGATTTTCCATTTAAGTTACCACAAGAGGCAATTTATATTTTACGAGTAAGTGCAATTATTGAAGGTCTAGGTACAACCTATATTGAAAACTTTAATGGTATCAAAGATATATTGCCAATTTTGCAAAAAAATATACCGAAAGCTTTGGGTGCTAATGAAGGTATCATTGAAACATTAATTAGTGAGCTAAAAGATATACCATTTACCGTAAAGCATTTTAAGTCAGCCATAAAACAAATCAGTGAGGGAGAGCTTAAAATTGAGCTCTCTAATAATCAATTAGAATACCTTAGTAAAGAGGTTAAGAGTTATGCAAAATCAACAATTATTGCGATTTCATTAATGGTCGGATCTGTTTTAATTTTGGTATACGATCAGAATTTTAAAGATATAGCCATATTTATTTTTGCTTTAGCATTTGGACGAATACTTTATAAATAAATACTATACTTCAAAAAACACCTATAAGATGCTTAAGCTAAAAACTTCTTTAATTTTTGAGCATCTAATCCACCAGAAATTCTTCTAATTTCTTTTCCATTTTTAAATAAAATCAATGTTGGAATACTTTTGATAGCAAATTTAGAACCAATGATTTGTTCGTTCTCTACATTTACTTTTGCGAATCTTATCTTCAGTGGAAATTCATTTGATACACTCTTAAATACTGGAGCCATCATTTTGCAAGGTCCGCA
>CAIJNA010000061.1 GCA_903821805.1 uncultured Campylobacterota bacterium
AGCGGTCAACGTTGACCAAGAATTTCCAGAAATTGAAAAACGATATGTAGATGTAGAACCACCAGACAAGAAATAAAGATAATACGTCCAACTGGCCTTCTTGATCCACTTATTGAAATAATAGATAGCACATATCAAGTTGAAAGACTGCATGATGAAATTAAAAAAGTAGTAGAGCGAAATGAACGTGTTTTAGTTACGGTTCTTACAAAAAAAATGGCAGAAGAGCTTACTACTTATTATAATGATTTAGGGCTTAGGGTTAAATATATGCATTCAGAAATTGATGCGATTGAGAGAAATCAAATTATAAGACAACTTCGTCTTGGGCATTTCGATGTTCTTGTTGGAATAAATCTCCTAAGGGAAGGACTTGACATACCTGAAGCTAGTATGGTTGCTATTTTAGATGCGGACAAAGAAGGCTTCTTAAGGAGCAAAACGGCACTTATCCAAACCATGGGAAGAGCCGCTAGGAATAGCAATGGTAAGGTTTTATTATTTGCTAAAAAGATGACAGATAGTATGAAATTTGCAATTGAAACAACTCAAAATAGAAGAAAAATTCAAGAAGAACATAATAAAATCCATAACATTACGCCGACAACTACAATACGACGACTGGATGAAGATTTAAAAATGGAAGAGTATGATACGGTAGCACTCAAACTCGATAGGCTAACGAAAATGCCTGCAAGCGAAAGACAAAAGCTTGTCCAAGAACTTTCCAAACAAATGAATCAAGCAGCCAAAGATTTAAATTTCGAAGAAGCGATACGACTTCGAGATGAGATTGATAAAATTAAAAAACTATAAAATATAGACAATTTAAACAAAAATAGAATACAAATTTACAAAATACAAAAGGAAGAAGAATGAGCTGTGATATTGGTAAAAAATTTATCTCTTATGTTGAGAGTTTGGAGATTTTAGAAAATATTATTTTGAAAGATAAAGCTACACGACTATTACCACTAATGGAAAGCTTAGGTAAAGTATTGGCGTGTGATATTGTGGCATCAGAAAATAATCCTGAATATCCAACATCTGCAATGGATGGATATGCCATAAAGTTTGATGATCAAAGCCTAGAAAGTATTAAAATAAGTGGCGTAAATCCAGCTGGTAGCGACAATGAAAATGATGTAGTGAAAGGCTTTTGCATTAAAACATTTACAGGTTCACTGATGCCTAATGGTAGTGATACTTTGATTCCTATTGAAAATGTTGAAGTTCAAGGTGAGAACATAAAAATTATTCAGAGTGTACCATTTGGCTTTGCTGTTCGTGATACAGGAGAAAGCTATAAAGCTAATGAAATTCTTATAAAAAGTGGGACAAAAATAGGATTTGCTGAAATTGGTGTAATAGCTGGGCTCAACATGGCGTATGTTAAAGTTCTACGAACTCCAACCATTGCAGTTGCTAGTACTGGGAGTGAAATCTTAGATTTAGGAGAAATTTCAACAAACAAAGCTCAAATTAGAAGCACAAATCACTTGACTCTTGAAGCACTTGGAAGAATATATGGAGCAGATGTAAAACAAATGGGTGTTGTAAAAGATGATAAAAATTCAATCTTAAGACTTATAAAATCGTCATTAGAAACATCTGATATTGTTGTGACAACAGGTGGTGTGAGTGTTGGAGATTATGACTTTGTAAAAGATATCATAAAAGATGAACTTGGGGCTACCATTCTATTTCAAGGTGTAAATATCAAACCTGGACAACATATAATAGTTGCACAAAAAGACGATAAGTTTATAGTAGGGCTTCCTGGTTTCGCCTACAGTAGTACTGTTACATTTATTCTTTATGTGTTGCCGATTCTTTTCAAACTAAAAGGATCAGATGAGAAATTGAAAATAGTCAAAGCTATTTTAAACACAAAGTTAAATGCAAAAGGCAATAAAACAACATTTGAAGCATGCAATTTACAACTAAAAGATGGAAAATATTATGCTGATTTTGATTGTAAAAAGTCAGGAACAAGTGCTATTTTGACAAATATGCTTGGAAATATTGGTCTTTTGATACAAAATGAGGTTAAAGCCCCACTAAATGTTGGTGATTTAGTGGATGTTATAATTTTATGAT
>CAIJNA010000062.1 GCA_903821805.1 uncultured Campylobacterota bacterium
AAATCTCCATCATTTGCATCATCTCCGCTACCTTTCCAAGCAGCTTTAGCTTTTGCTTTTTGCTCACCCATACATTTATCAAAGGTTTCTATATCAACTTTAAGAGATTTTTCTCTCAACATATCTTCTGTTAAATCCAATGGGAATCCATGAGTATCATACAAACTAAATGCGACTTCACCACTAAAAACATCTTTAGTTTTTGCTAATTCTGTATTAAATAGTTCCATTCCGCTTGAAATAGTATTAAAGAATCTATCTTCTTCCATTGTTACTTGTTCATTAATAAATGCGTGCTGTTCTTTTAATTCAATATAATGTTGACCCATAAGTTCAACTAAAGTATCAACTATATTCGACATAAATGAACTTCTAAAACCAAGTAAATATCCGTGTCTTACCGCTCTTCGTAAAATTCTTCTAAGAACATATCCCCGACCTGCTTTATCAAAAAGAATTCCTTGACTTAACATAAATGCAACAGTTCTAACATGATCTGCTATCACTCTAAAACTTGCTATATTTTTATCATTTATTTTTGAAGATGATATTGATTCTAATTTATCTATCAAAGGTTTAAATGTTGATGAATCAAAATTATTTCTAACTCCTTCTTTTATTGCAGTTATTCTTTCAAGACCCATTCCTGTGTCGATTGAAGGTTTTGGAAGAGGTGTTAATTTTCCATCAGCACTTCTTTCGTATTGCATAAATACAAGATTCCAGATCTCTAAAAATCTATCTCCATCTCCACCCATTTTATCTTCAGGCCCATTAAAATACTCGACACCCTGGTCATAAAAAATTTCACTACATGGTCCACAAGCTCCTGTTTCACCCATTGACCAGAAATTATCTTTATCACCAAATCTTACGATTCTCTCCGATGAAATATGCTTTGTCCATATATCAAAAGCCTCATCGTCATCATTATGAACAGTAACCCAAAGTTTTTCTTTTGGTAGAGCCAAATTTACTGTTATAAATTCCCATGCATAATTAATAGCATCTTCTTTAAAATAATCGCCAAAAGAAAAGTTTCCAAGCATTTCAAAAAGTGTATGATGTCTTGCAGTATATCCTACGTTTTCAAGGTCATTATGTTTTCCTCCAGCTCTAACGCATAGCTGACAACTTGTAGCTTTTGGATTTTTAGGTATTGAAATATTTCCTGTAAAAATGTCTTTAAATTGAACCATACCTGCATTTGTAAATAAAAGTGTTGCGTCATCTGGAACTAGTGGTGAGCTTTTTATTATTGCATGATCTTTACTATTAAAAAATTCTAAAAATTCTTTTCTTATATTCATCGTATTTTATCCGTATTTTATTTTAGGCAAAGATTATATCAAACGAACTATTAATTTTAATAGAGCATTATTTTAAACTCGAAGATTTGCTCTAAAAAAAAATTCTAATCAACCTCCAAAAGCTTCGTTAAAGAAAAACTTACCTATAATTTTTGAAACAAAAATAAAGGATAAATAATGGGAAAATATATTGAATTATCAAGCGAAAATTTTGAAGCTACAGTAAACGAAGGCGTTTCTTTAGTTGACTTTTGGGCTCCATGGTGTGGACCTTGTAGAATGATAGCTCCAGTAATCGAAGAACTTGCAAATGATTTTGATGGAAAAGCAAATATTTGTAAAGTAAACACAGATGAGCAACAAGAATTAGCAAGTAAATTCGGTGTAAGATCGATCCCTACTATTCTTTTAATGAAAGATGGTAAGGTTGTTGAGACTATGATCGGTGCAGCTTCTAAGCAAGCTTTTGCTGACAAATTAAATAGTTTATTATAATAAAATAATGAACTAAACAATAAAAAGGTTGGGTATTGATTTACCTGGCCTTTTTATGTTTATAATCAATAAATAATAATCGGAGAGTAAATTTAATGCTAGATTTTGCAATTATTGGTGGTGGTCCTGCTGGATTAACTGCTGGACTATATGCTACTAGGGGCGGACTTAATAATGTTGTTATGTTTGAAAAAGGTATGCCTGGTGGTCAAATTACTCAAAGTAGTGAAATAGAAAACTATCCTGGACAATTAGATGTTGTAACTGGCATGGAACTAATGGAAAAGTGGCCTGAACAATGCCAAAGATTTGGTCTAAAACACACAATGAATGAAGTTGAAAAAATTACTAAAAATGGTGATATTTTTAATCTTATTCTTGGAACTGGTGAAACTATAGAAGCCAAATCGGTTTTAATTGCTACAGGAAGCGTTCCAAAGCCTGCAAATATAAATGGTGAACAAAAGTTTTTCGGAAAAGGTGTAAGTACGTGCGCAACATGTGATGGATTTTTCTACAGAGGAAAAGATGTGGCTGTTATAGGTGGTGGAGATACTGCTGTTGAAGAAGCTATATTTTTAGCAAATATCTGTAAAACTGTCTATATTGTACACAGAAGAGATGAATTTAGAGCATCTCCACACGAAGTTGAAAAGTTAAATAAAACAAAAAATATTATTCAAATCTTAAATCATACAAGTGAAGAAATAGTTGGTGATGATTCTGGTGTAACTGGCTTAATTGTGAAATCTAAAATAACAAACGAAATTAAAACATTAGATGTTCATGGTGTTTTTGTTTTTGTTGGAAGAAATGTTTTAAATCAAACACTTGTTCAAAATGACGGGAGCTTCTTATGTGATGTAAATTCATCTGGTGAAGTTATTGTAGATTTAAATATGAAAACTTCTGTTCCAGGACTTTTTGCTGCTGGTGATATCAGAATAAATGCTCCAAAACAAGTTGTTTGTGCAGCTGGCGATGGTGCTACTGCAGGAATAGGTGCTATTGCGTATTTGCAATAGCTAAACCAAATAATCAAAAAATGCTTTAGTATTTGTTTGTTATTGACTACACAAATAGCAAACGAAACAAAAAATAAGGAAATTAGTAGATGTTAAAAGTAGGAATTCTAGGAAGTACTGGTCGTGTTGGATCATTGCTTATTGACGATTTAGAAAATAATGAAAATATGCAAGTGGGAAGTGTTCATGTTTTTGATGAACTTAAAAAAGCTCTTCCAAAAGGTGCAGTTGTTACCAATGATATGAAACTTATGCTTCAAAATTGTGATGTAGTAATTGATTTTTCAGCCCCAAAAGCAACTGAGGACTTATTAAATACTGTTATAGCAACAGGCGGAAATAAACCACTTGTAATTGCTACAACAGGATTCAATGAACATCAAAAAAATCTTCTTATTGAAGCTAGTAAAATAACGCCCATTCTTTATGCTACAAATATGAGTTTAGGTGTTGCGGTATTAAATAGATTAGTTGCTTTAGCATCTAAAACTTTACGTGATTTTGATTGTGAAATTGTTGAACAACATCACAAGCACAAGGTAGATAGTCCAAGTGGAACTGCTCTAACTTTAGCTGAACATGCAGCAAGTGCGAGAGATCTTGAACTTGATAATGTACGAGTTTCTGGAAGAGATGGTGTGATTGGTGCAAGAACAAAAGATGAAATTGGTGTAATGAGCTTAAGAGGTGGTGATATTGTAGGAAGACATACTGTTGGATTCTACAATGATGGTGAATTTTTAGAATTAAATCATACGGCAACTTCAAGAAATACTTTCAGCAAAGGTGCAATAAAAGCTGCTATGTGGCTTTCAACTCAAGAAAATGGTTTATACTCAATAAACGATTGTTTAGGACTTTAATATGTGTGCAATAGTAGGAATATACGGAAATGACAACGCTGCAAGACTAGCTTCTGCAGCACTTTTTGCGATGCAACATCGTGGACATGAAGCAACTGGAATTAGTAGTGGTGGATACAATGATAAAAAAATATTCACTGTAAAAAACAGAGGTTACGTAAGAGATGTTTACAATGAACAAGCTTTTAAAATTCTTCAAGGTGATATGGCTATAGGTCACAATAGATACTCTACAGCGGGTAGTGATTCTGTTTTTGATGCACAACCAATTCATGCAAAATATAAGCTTGGTGAAATATCTATAGTTCATAATGGAAATCTTATAAATAAAGAAGAAGTTAGACAAAAATTAATTGATGATGGTGCAATTTTTCAAACTGGAATGGATACTGAAAATTTAATTCATCTAATTGCAAAATCAACTCAAGATAGATTAACAGACAGAATTACTGAAGCGCTCAAACAAGTAAAAGGTGCTTATAACTTTATTATTCAAAGTAGAAGTAAACTATTTGTAATAAGAGATCAACACGGAATAAGACCATTAAGCCTTGGTAAACTTAAAAGTGGAGGATGGATTGTTGCGAGTGAAACTTGCGCTTTCGATCTGGTTGAAGCTGAATTTATAAGGGATGTTAGACCTGGTGAAATGTTGATACTTTCAGACAAAAATGAAGAGCCAGAATCAATTCAATTATTTGAAGGTTTTCCATTTAGACCTTGCGCTTTTGAATACATTTATTTCGCAAGACCTGATAGTGTTATTGATGGGAAAAGTGTTTACAAAGCAAGAGAAAATATGGGGAAAGTTTTAGCTGCAAATGATATAGGAAATGGAATTATTGCTGATATGGTTATTCCAGTTCCAGATAGCGGTGTTCCAGCTGCACTTGGTTATGCACAAGGAAGTGGTATACCTTTTGAACTTGGGATCATAAGAAATCACTACGTTGGACGAACATTTATTGAGCCAACTCAAGAAATGAGAAACATCAAAGTTAAAATGAAACTAAATCCTATGAGATCACTAATCGAAGGTAAATCTTTAATTGTAATTGATGATAGTATTGTTAGAGGAACAACAAGCAAAAGAATAGTTCAAATGCTAAAAGAAGCAGGTGCTAAAGAAGTTCACTTTAGAGTTGCTAGTCCTATGATTCAGCATCCTTGTTTTTATGGAATAGATACTCCAACAAAAGAAGAGCTAATCAATGCAACAATGAGTAAAGAGGAAGTTCGTGAATATATAGGAGCCGATTCTTTAGAATACCTATCGCTTGATAATTTAAAAAATGCTTTAGGGCATGAAAGAAATTATTCTATGGTAAGTTTCGATGGCGACTATTTTATAGTATAGGGCGAAAGTTTTATTTGAAACAACTCCTCACTCTAGGTAAATACTTCAAAAATAAATTTGGGGAAAAGGTTTATAAAATACCAATCAGTATTAGTGGATTTACTTGCCCTAATATTGATGGAACTGTAGCAAAAGGTGGGTGTACTTTTTGTGAAAATGAATCTTTTTCACCAAATTTAACTGATAAATCAAAATTTAAACTAAATCTAAATAGTACTGAAAATCCATATCTAGGTAAACAGTTATTGCAATTAGAAGCTCAATTCAATCTAACAAAAGAAAGACTACAAAATAAATTTGGAGCCAAAAAATTTATAGTCTATTTTCAATCATTTACAAATACTTATGCCCCACTTAATACATTAAAAGCTTTATACGAAAAAGCTTTAGAATTTGAAAATGTAGTTGGGTTAAGCATTGGAACAAGAACTGATAGCATCACAGAAGAATCCCTTGACTATATAGCGAGCCTTTCAACAAGAAAACTTCCAAAATATCTATTGAATGAAAAAATGACAACAGATAGATATGATATATGGGTTGAATATGGTATCCAATCAATATTTGATGAAACGCTTATCAAAATAAATCGTGGGCACGATTTTGACAATGTAAAAACATGGATTAAAAAAACAAAAGATAGAAATTTATCAGTTTGTGGTCATCTAATTTTTGGACTTCCAGATGAAACACAAGAGATGATGTTACAAACAGTTACAGAGTCTTTAAAATTAAATCTTGACTCAATTAAGTTTCATCCGCTATATGTAACAAAAAATACACTCCTGACAATTGAATTCCAAAAAGGAAATTTTAAACCAATAGGTGAAGATTTATATATAGATACACTTGTAAAATCTATAAAAATGTTACCTGAAAATATCTCAATATCTCGTATCACTGCCGGTATAAACAATGATTCACTACTTGACCCTCAGTGGTGCAAAGACAAACATCAACAAATGAAAAATATTAAATCCGCTCTTTTAAAAGAAAATCTTTTTTACTAAAATATTTTCTGCCTCAAATCTTTAAGCTATCTTAAAATTATCAAATAATAATTTTTATCCATATTATTTACAAAAGTCATATAAGATTAAGAATTTAAACATTATAATGATATTTCAAAATTCAAAACAAGGAAAAAGTATGTCTGATAATATGAATAGACGTGATGCAATGGGAATTGCATTTGGTGCTTGTGCTGCCGTAGGTGGAGTCTTTGCACTAGCAGGTATGAAAAAAGCCTGGGACCCACTTCCAAGTGTAAAAGCTGCAGGTACTACAACAGTTGATATTTCAACTGCTGAAGCAAATGTGCTTTATACTGAAAAATGGAGAGGAAAACCTGTTTTCATTATTAAGAAAACACCAGAAATGGTTGCTGCGTCAAGTGCGACTACTAAAAAAAGAGATGTAATTATTGGAAGCGATCACTTTGTCGTTTGTATAGGATTATGTACTCATCTTGGATGTATTCCATCATATGAACCAAAAAATTCTGCTACGCAACAAGCATTTTTATGTGCATGTCATGGAGCAACATATGATCAAGCTGGTATTAATACTAAAGCTCCAGCACCACTTCCAATGCTTATCCCTGAATTCAAAATTGCTGACGGGAAACTTATTATTGGTGAAGCTGGTCCAGAGTATGAAAAAATGAAAGCTGATGGTGTTCTTGGTGACACGCCATTAAAAGCATAAGGAGTAATAATGGCACATTTTGATAAAAATGCAAAACCATTTTCAGAACAATGGTTAGATGATAGACTTGGTGTTAGAACTTTAAAAAGAGTTTTAGCTGAAGAATATTGGATTCCTAAAGATATAAATTTCTTATGGGCTATGGGTATGATTCTTGCAGTAACATTTGGATTACTTTTAATTTCTGGGATTTTCCTTTTAATGTACTACAAACCAGATACTGCATTAGCATTTGATAGTGTAAACTATACAATTATGCAAGAAGTTGGTTATGGTTGGTTATTTAGACACATACATGGAGTTGCAGCGTCTGTTGTATTCTTGATCATTTATATACATATGTTTACTGGAATCTATTATGGTTCTTACAAACAAGGTAGAGAGATGATTTGGATATCTGGTATGTTATTATTTGTAACTTTTTCTGCTGAAGCATTCTCTGGATATATGCTACCTTGGGGACAAATGTCTTACTGGGCAGGTATGGTTATTACTAACTTATTTAGTGCTGGTTCTTTAGAATTAAATGGCGTTGTTGAATGGATCAGAGGTGATTATGTTCCTGGCGATGCATATCTTACAAGATTCTTCATGCTGCATGTTTTACTTTTACCATTAGCAATTATTGGTGTAATTGTACTTCACTTTGGAAGTCTTAGAATTCCTCATGTTAACAATCAAGAAGGAGCACTAATTGATTTTGATGAAGAAGCTAAAAAATATTTAGCTGGAAATACTAAAGAAGCTAAGGTTATAAGATTCCAATTTGATTTCCTTGCTAAAGACTTTATGGTATTGGCGTTCTTCTTAATTTTATTTTTCTATTTAACGTTCTATCATTTTGAATTTGCAATGGACCCAGTTAACTTTGATCCAGCAGATGGACTTAAAACTCCTGCTCACATTTATCCTGAGTGGTATTTTTTATGGTCATATGAGATTCTAAGACCGTTCCCTAAAGATCCAGGTCTTATTGCGTTTGCATTCTCTCAAGTTATTTTTGTACTTTTACCATTCCTTGACAGAAGCCCTAATGCAGTACCAGCTCACAAAAGAGGTTTATTCTTTGTATGGTTCTGGTTATTATTAATTGATATGATTTCATTAACATTTATGGGTAAATTACCTCCTGAAGGTATATTTAGTGCTATTGGTTTATGGTCTGCAGTTGCATTTATAGTTTTATGGGTTGCATTGCCATTCATAACTAAAAATGAAAAAAAGATATAAGGGGAACACAATGAGAGAATTAAAAATATTAGCAGTCGTTGTATTCTTTTCTGTTTTAACATATTGGGGAGTTGAGCCATTTGCTCATTCTCAAATGCACAAACATGTTGAGGGTGGAAATTTTGAATACAAAACTATGCCTAAACCAGTTGATGGAAATGTATCTAAAGGTAAAGAACTTGTAACAGCTAATTGTATTGCTTGTCACTCAATCACTTCACAAGGTGTAGCTGCTCCAATGGATGCAGTAACTGCGAGTGCAAGTTATGGTGTAAATCCACCTGATTTAAGTAATGCTGGAACAATTTTTGCTTCAAATTATTTAGCAGCATTTATAGCTGATCCTGCTAAAGCTTCAAACGTTGCACACAAATTCCCTGAAGGTAGTGGAAAAGTTCATCCTATGCCAGCATACGGAATGATGATGCCTGCTGAAGATATTGCAAGTATTGTAAGTTACTTAAAATCAATAGCAAAAAAAGAATTGACTCCAAAAGAAGTATTCGTAGATGCTTGTGGTAGATGTCATGCTGCTAGATATGATGGAAAAGTACTTGGTGAAAAATGGACACAAATCGGTCAAAAACCAAAATTTAAATATGAAAAAGAGTCTCTTGCATTTGACATTCAAGTATTAGACTATCAAACAAATTTAAATAAATACATGGGTAAATTACCTCCTGATTTATCAATGATTTTAAGAGCTAGAAGCGAGAACTTCTTAGAAACTTTCATAGAAAATCCACAAACTCAACTTGCAGGTACTGCAATGCCAGCTGTAGGATTAACTGGAGAAAGTTATGAAAAAGTTGTACAACATTTACAAAACATTGGTGATCCAAGCAAACCTGAAAGAGATTCAATGGGTATTTGGTTCTTATTATATTCTGTAATATTTGCTGTATTTGCAATATTATGGAAAAGATCAGTTTGGAAAAAATTACACTAATTAGTGTAATTTTCTAAACAAAATATATTCAAACTTCATCAGCATCTATTTAAAAATAGGTGCTGATATTTTAAAAATAAACTCACAAAAAACTTATCTACTACAATCATAAATAAAATAATAACAATAAATAAAGAGATTTAATTTACTATATGTGAAAGATATCTACTAGAGTATTTTTGATGCTATATTTATTATGGCGGTTTCACTGCGCATTATTATATTTGAATCAACACCAACAATCTTATTTGGCTTAAATTTGCTGATCTCATTTTGAGAAAAACCACCTTCACAACCTAAAACAATTGTTTTAATATCATCCATATGATCAGAGATATTATTTTGGCTAAAATTAAACATATAACTATCCGGATTTGCTTTGATAAATTCGTCTAGATTTTTTATATAATCAATCTTTATGATATCACTTCTTCCTGATTGGGATGAAGAATTGTGAAGTAATTTTTCTAATTTTTCAACATTAATTGTTGTATTTCTTTGAGAGTATTCACAATCAATAAAAGTAATTCTGCTAACACCTATTTCATTAAGTGAGGCAATAACTTTCTCAATATTCTTGAAGTCAATTTTACACCAACCTATATGAAGCTGTTTTTTTGGTTTTAAAATCTTACTTTCTTTCCCAACCAATCTTAGGGTTGTTGATCTTTTGTCCAAAAACTCAACTTCATATTCATAAATAAAGTCATCAGTAAGATTTCTAAAAAATATATTTTTATCTTTGTCGTGTCGTCTTACTTTGAAAAGATAATTATGGAGATCACCATCTATTTTTAAAACATCACTTGATGATTCTTTGTGATAAGTAAACTGCAAAATCTATTCTTAAAAAATATTTGCAATTATATACATAGCCACTATGGCTAAAATCTGCATTGTGTATATTTTTTTAGCAAATACTCTAAATTCAGCTTGTAATTCAACTTCTGCAAGCTGAATAACTCTCATTTTCTTATATCTTTTTATTTCACTAATCATTAGAAATAAAGTTGTTGGTACCATAAGCACAACTGTTGGATTTAAATCATGAGTAAATCCAGAAAGTACTGCTCCCGTGTAGGCAATGATAAAATTAATAGCATGAAAATAAGGCGTAAGTTTTTTTAATCTACTTGCCATAACAAAAAAATTGTCTACTTTTTGAACTGTATAAAAATTGATAAGAATCACCACTATTAGTGAAAAAATAGCGAAAATATGTGTGAATGTTGATGATGCAATAAGTTGAAATCCAGCTTCCAAGAAAGGCCTTTTATATAATTTTAGTTATTATACCAAATACAAAATTAGAAAGGCTTACCATTGGCAATCTGTATCAAAGAAGCACTTCGTCTTATAAATTCAAATATCACAAAATTGTCTTTTGAAATAGTTCCAATAGAAAACAGTATTGGAAAGATAGCTGCAGAAAACATATTTGCAAAATACTCGTTACCTAATTATAACAATTCAGCAATGGATGGCTACGGTGTAAAATTAGCAGATGCTGGAAAAGCTACCAAGCTTATTGATACAATTTTAGCTGGTAGTCCAAAAGATACAAAAATAACTGATGGTGAAGTAATTAGAATAATGACTGGCTCAAGGGTTCCCGATAGTATAGAAGCTGTTGTACCTCAAGAAAATATTACAATTGATGAACATGGCAATATTATTCTACCTGCTAAAATCATACAATCGCAACATATTAGGTTTATTGGTGAGGATATAAAAAAAGATGAATTACTACTAAATGACGGAGATGAGATAAACTTTGCAACAGTAACATTATTTGCATCACAAGGGATAACTCACATCAAGGTATACAGGAGACCTAAGGTTTCTGTTTTTACAAGTGGAGAGGAACTTAAACTGCATTATGAGCAAATTGAAGATTTTCAACTTTACAATTCAAATACCCCAACACTTTTAGCACGAGCTAATGAATTAGGCGCTGATGTTGTCTTTGTTGGAATGGCAAAAGATAATGTAGAATCACTTAAAGAGATGATTGCAAATTCTTTATACAGTGATTTTATTATCACAAGCGGTGGAATAAGTGTTGGTGAGGCTGATTTTACAAAAGAAGCATTTGAAGCATTCGATATGGAAATCATCTTCAATGGTGTAGATATTAAACCAGGAAAACCTACTTTATTTGGAAAAATAAACAATACATATATACTAAATCTCCCTGGAAATCCCCTTGCTGCAGCACTTATTTTTGAAGTTTTTGGCAAGATAATTTTACAGCAATTAAGTGGAAGTAACAATATTCATCATAACTATGTGATGGAAAAACTACCTAATGATTTATCAAACAAAAAAGGTAAGACAACTATTATTCCTGGTTTTTTTGATGGCGAATATTTTATTGCAGAACCAAAAAGATTACCTGGAATGGTTGGAGTTTTACACAAATGCAATTCTATGATTATTCTAAATAAACATAATGATTTAATAAAAAAAGAGACTATAGTAAAAGTTTTACCTATTAATTGGAAGTTTTTTAGTAGTATTTTAAAAGATTTTTTCAACTAGTTAAGGACAAAAATGTTAATTGATGGTCACAATAGAAAAGTAAATTATTTAAGAATATCGGTCACTGAAAGATGTAATTTCAGATGCCAATATTGCATGCCAGAGAAACCATTTTCTTGGGTTCCTCATGAAAATTTATTAAGCTATGAAGATCTATTCTTATTTGTCAAAGCTTCTATTGATGAGGGTATTACAAAAATTCGATTAACTGGTGGTGAACCATTATTAAGAAAGAATCTTCATACGTTTGTAAAAATGATTCATGACTATGCTCCAAGTATAGATCTCGCAATTACAACTAATGCTTTTTTGTTACCACATTATGCACAAGACTTAAAAGACGCAGGACTTACAAGATTAAATATTTCACTAGATAGTTTAAAAAAAGAAACGGCTCATTATATTGCAAAAAAAGATGTACTAGATGAAGTGCTTGCTGGAATCGAGGCAGCCGATAAAGTTGGACTTAAAATAAAAATAAATTGTGTTCCTTTGAAAGATGTCAATGATAGTGAGATGATTGATTTACTAGAATTTTGTAGGGATAAAAATTATGAAATAAGATTTATTGAATTTATGGAAAATAGTCATGCTACAGTTAAACAAGGATTAGATTCTAAAGAGATTCAAGCAATAATTGCACAAAAATACAAATTTACAAAAACTCAAAAAGAAGGCAATAGCCCATCTCAAAGCTATATGCTTGAAGATGGGTATAAATTTGGAATTATTGAACCACATCTTGATGATTTTTGTAGTGATTGTAATCGTATAAGATTGACAGCTGAGGGATATCTAATACCTTGTCTTTATTTCGAGGATGCCTTAAGTATTGCCGATGCTATCAAAAAGAAAGATATAAATGAAGCAGTTAATATATTAAAGAATGTACTTAAAAATAAACCCGAAAAGAACAAATGGGGTGAAGAGAATACAAGTACAAGAGCATTTTATGAAACGGGTGGTTGAAAATAGATGAGTAATTCAAAAATGAAAGCTGTATGTGTTCTTAGTGGTGGGATGGATTCTACATTATCGACTTATTTAGCAAAACAAGATGGATATGAAATAATTGCTGTTCATTTTAATTATGGACAAAGAACTGAACACAAAGAACTTGAATGTTTTAGAAATATTTGCATTGAACTAAATGTTGAAAATAAATACGAAATTAACATTCCGTTTTTTACACAAATTGGAGCAAGTGCATTAACAGATACATCAATAGATGTGCCTATTGGAGGGATTGAAGCTGGTGTTCCAATCACGTACGTTCCTTTTAGAAATGGGATATTTTTAAGTATAGCAACAGCAATAGCTGAAAAACATGGAGCAAATGCTATTTTTATTGGTGTAGTCGAGGAAGACAGCAGCGGATATCCTGATTGTAGTGATACATTTATTAATAAAATGGAAAGCGCTATAAATCAAGGAACAAGAGATGAAACGAATATTAAAATTATAACGCCTCTCGTTCATATGACAAAAAGTCAAATTGTTCAAAAATCTATTGAATTATCAGTTCCTCTTGAAAATACATGGAGTTGTTATAAAAATGAAAAATTAGCATGTGGTGTTTGCGATAGTTGTAGACTAAGACTTAAAGGATTTGAATTAGCAGGAGAAACTGATAAAATTAATTATGAGTGTTAGGAATTAGTTCTTAATTCTTATGATTACTTAGTAAGAAGTTATTTGATTTTTAATTAAAATTTTGAGTGATTAATTTATATTATAATTTTGAATGGCTCCGGATGCTGGGTTCGAACCAGCGACCAAATGATTAACAGTCATCTACTCTACCGCTGAGCTAATCCGGAACATTTAAAAAGCGATTTGCTTTTGTGGGTAGAATTATATATAAAAAAACTTTTATATAACTTAAATTATTAGTAAATTTTCAATCTTATTATCATTAGATTTTTTCGGCTTTTAGAACTTCAAATTGGGGATCTACAAAATAAAACGCAAGATAAATCACAATGCATTTATCTCTAGCTTTAACTTTTAACGTAATTTACACGTAAGTCCATTGGCTTTGTTTTATTTTTTCTTGCTAGAATAAAAAATCTGTGAAAAGATAAATTTAAAAAAATTAGGAATGTAAAATGCTTAAATCAATTAAATTCACAACAATTACGTTGTCTTTAATAATATTATCATTATCTTTAAATGCCAAAGATGCAAATATTGTAACTAATTCAACAATAGATTTGGATAAGAAAATTTTGGACTATAATAAAAAAATGATGGATTTTAATCCTAACTTTAAATTACTAAACCAAAAAATAATCAAGAAAGAAAAATTAGGAGCTGATAAAAATTGGTTTGCTTACACACTAGATTTGGAGATCACAGAAATAGCATCTAAAAAAGAGATTAAAACACCATATTTCTTATTTTCAAATGGTGAATACTTCACAACTACGATGATTAATTTAAATACAAATGAAAGATATGGTGATGCTTTTATTAAGTCGCTTCAAGACAAACAACAGTCTACTCAGCAACAAATAAGATCGGATTTTGAAAATAAATTTGTACTCAATAAAGACTACTATACAAAAGAAAGATTTATAGCTGGAAATCCTGATGCTAAAATTCAAGTAGCAATTTTTAGCGATCCATTGTGTGTGTATTGTATCAAGACTGTACCAATGATTATTGAAGAGGTTGCTAAACGAAATGATATAGCACTTTATTATTTTAACTTTCCTTTGGATTCTATACACCCTACTAGTCAGATTATTATCAAAGCAATTGAAGCATCAAAAAAACTTGGTATTAAGGACCCTGAACTAAAAATATACAAAGCAAATTTGGAGAATTTTTATGATGTTTACAAAACGAAAGATTCTCAAACAGCACTTTACACTGTAAATAAAATCTTGGATACCAAACTTACTTTAACAGATTTAGATGCAAAAGATATCAAAAATAGAATTGATGCTGATATAAAAATTGGAGTAGAGTCAGATATTCAAGGAACGCCATCTATCCTGTTTAATGGTAGTTATGTCAATGCTAGAGAGAAACTTCTTGATATAATAAAGAAAAAATAGTATCACACTAAAATATTAAAAAATAAAGCAACATAAAATAGCTTTTTTAGTAACATTGACATAACAAAATATGGGATACAAAATATGATTGGTATAGACGTAACAGTAATTAGTCGTATGGAAAAGCTATATGGCAAATGGGGCGAAAAAGGCTTATTAAAATTTTTATCAAAAAAAGAAATTTTATTAGTATCAAAACCAAGCAGTTATGCTGGATTTTGGGCTGCAAAAGAAGCTGCTAGTAAGGCTATAGGAACAGGGATTGGTCAGGATTGTAGTTTTAAAGATATTAAAATCTACAAACTTCCATCTGGTCAGCCAACCATAAAATACAAAAAACATATCAGAAAACAATTTGGCATAAAATCATCTCATTTAAGTATAACTCACGATGGCGACTTGGCAATTGCTGTTGTCGTAAATAGGCTAAAAAAATGACAATTATCGCAAAAAAGCTTTTTTATCTTTTTGTGATGCTTTTTATTATCTCAGTTATTTCATTTTTGGCAGTACATCTTGCTCCAAATAGTTTCTTTGCAAGTGGGGAATTAAATCCGAATATTACAGAGGAACGAATTGCACATCTAAAAGCTATATACAATCTTGACAAGCCTTTTTATGTTCAATTCTTTGCATGGATAACAAACATACTGCATCTTGATTTTGGTATCTCTTTTAGCAGTGGCAATCCAGTAAAAGATGAAATATTATCAAGACTTCCAATAACTCTTACTATTAATATTATTAGTATGTTCCTTATCTTTGTGCTTTCACTATATCTTGGAATAAAATCAGCATTAAATCATGGAGGAAAATTTGATAAATTTATTGGGCAGATCTCAATTTTAAGTTTTTCAGTACCATCTTTTTATCTAGCATTGATATTGACATTTGCATTTTCAATTACATTTCAAGTGTTTCCACTTTCTGGCACAGTAAGTGATTCGAGTCTTACAGGATTGGATAAGTATAAAGACATAGCATGGCATCTAACTTTACCTATATTAATCATTATTTTTGGTGGTCTGGGAAGCTTAACACTTTATGTGCGGGCTATCACTATTGATATTTTAAAAAGCGATTATCTCTTTTTTGCAAAAGCCAGGGGATTATCACAAATTACAATCTTGAGATTTTACATTTTACCAAATCTTTATCCTACGGTTATAACCCTTCTGGGCCTATCTTTACCAGGAGTATTTGGTGGTAGTGTTATTCTGGAAACGATTTTTGGAATTGACGGGATGGGTCTTTTATTTTTTCAGAGCGCAATGAGCAATGATTACCCTGTGATTATGGGTGTTTTACTGATAGGTGCTTTTTTAACTTTAATGGGAAATATTATTGCTGATTTGATTTTATTAAAATTAAATCCAAATACAATTTAAACATAATATCGAATTGAAGCAAATCCATAAGGATTTATTGTTGATAATTCATTTATTTGGGCTCCAGAAACTATACCACCAAGAGCAATAATATTAATATCGTATTTTTTGATAACTCTTTCTAATTCTTCCAATCCTTTTGGCTCACCTTTATTTGGTGTTTCAAAAATTGGCGAATATGTTATTGCATCGGCTTTTTGATTTATTGCATTTTCTATATCTTCATCATTATGACAGCTAATAATTACTTCTAAGCCAAGCTCTTTGGCTACTTTGATCTCATCAAATTGAGTTGATGTCAGATGAACCCCCTTTGCATTATATTTCTTAGCAAGATGAATATATGTATTTATAAAAATATTGTTTATTTTATTTTCTTTACAGACCATAACAAATGAAGATATTAATTCCTCGATATTAAAAGAACTCTTGTCTCTAAAACAAAGCATATCAGGATCATAAAGTTTTATAGCCTTATGCAGTGTTGATTCAAAAATTTCTAGATTTGAAGAATAATATTTAGGGTCTGTTATAAGATAGTATTTCATGATTTTACTTTAGGAGGAATTATAAATTGGAATAAAAAAAGGGCTTCATAAAAGAAGCCCTAGAAGAAACTCTAACAATTCAAAATTACTAGTGTTGAGCTTCCTCATGCATCATAACTGAACCAGCTATGTAAACATACGAAAGGATCATAAAAATAAATGCTTGAAGAATCCCAAAAGCAAATAGAAAGAAGAATCCTGGAAGAGGTGCTATCCAAGGAACAAGCATAAGAAGAACCATAAGGAACATATCATCACCTTTTATTGAACCAAAAAGTCTGAATGCTAAAGATATAATTCTTGAAATATGTGAGATTACTTCGATTGGGAACATAAGCGGTGCAAGCGCAGGAACTGGACCCATCATGTGACCTAAATAACTTTTTGCACCATTTTCTTTAAACCCTAAATAGTTATAGTAAAAAAATACCATAATTGCCAAAGATAAAGTGAAGTTAATATTTCCAGTTACAGATTCAAATCCTGGGATAATTCCCATCATATTTGATACGAAAATTACGAATCCTAAAGTTGCAATAAGCGGCATAAATGTTTTTGCATTTTTTTCACCCATTGAATCAGTTCCTATAGAAACAACACCTTGAATATATGCTTCCATAATGTTTTGAGTACCTGTTGGTACAAGTTGAATTTTTCTTGTTGCTGCTCTAGCTACTAAAAGAACGATTGCTATCGTTAAAACAAGATGTGACAATATCATCCATTCTTGAGAATGTCCAAACGTCCCTAAAAATGTAAATAATCTTTCTTCCATAATTGTCCTTTTTATTTATTATTTTGCCATTATAATTAAAGATTCATAAAAATCTTATTATATATTTTTTAAATCTCTTTAAAACGATAACCGTGTTCTTTTAATTTGTGTTTTATGATTTCTTTGTGTTCGCTTCCTTTTGTTTCAAGGCCTATGGTCACATTTGCTTCACCAAAATCTAGCTGCACTGCATTTCTATCATAATCAATCATAACGATATTCGCATATACCTCTTTAAAGATTTCAGTTAGTATCATCAAGCTTCCCGGTTTATCCACAAGCGTAACTATCATATTCATTTTACGATTTGATTTAAGTAACCCTTTTTCAATAATAACAGATAGCATCGTAACATCTATGTTTCCACCACTTAAAGGCAATACAACTGTTTTATTTTCGATATCTATCTTATTGTGCATGATAGCAGCAAGTCCTACAGCTCCGGCACCTTCTACTACGATCTTTTGTTTTTCTAGCAGGAACAATATAGCGCTTGCTATTTCTTGATCCTCAACCTCAACAATTTCATCAACGAGTTCAAGAACATAATCAAGCATTTTAGGAGTCACATCTCTTACGGCTATCCCATCCGCTATAGTTTTTACAGACAAATTATCAATTGGAGTTTTTGCTTTATATGATGTATTCATAGCTGAAGCACCACTTGCAACAACTCCTATTATTTTAATAGATGGTTTGATTTGCTTTACAGCACTAGCAATTCCACTTATGAGTCCACCACCGCCAATAGGTATAACTATCATATCAATATCTTTAAGTTCTTCAAAAATCTCTAAAAATATAGTACCTTGGCCAGCTATTACATCATCATCCGCAAACGGATGGATAAATGTTTTATTATGTCTTGCAGCAAAATCAAGAGCAAAAGAATATGCTTCATCATAATTGCTTCCATGTAAAATAACTTCAGCACCATACGATTTGACACCACTAATTTTTGTAAGTGGTGTAGCCTCTGGCATAACTATTGTTGCATCTATATTGTAATATTGAGAACTAAAAGCCATACCTTGTGCATGATTTCCAGCGCTAGCAGCAACTACACCTGCTTTTTTTTCAGCTTCACTTAGAAGTGATATTTTATTGAAAGCTCCACGTATTTTAAAGCTTCCTGTTAATTGTAAATTTTCTTTTTTGAAGTATATATTGGAATTTAATTCTTTACTTAAATTTGGTGCAAATGCCAATGGAGTATTGTAAACAACGCCATCCAATCTATTTTTTGCTTCTATTATGTTTTTTAATGTTATCATCGCGAAATTGTATCAAATACCAACTAAAATAATTAAGGCTCAATATGAATTTCACTTTTGTTACTTTATTTTCTAATTTAATTGAGTTTTATTTCAAAGATTCTATTTTAAAAAAAGCCATTAATGAAGGTTTCATCTCGATTGATTTTTATAATCCTAGAGACTTTTCAAAAGATAAACACAACAAAGTAGATGACACACTTTGTGGTGGTGGAGCTGGTCAACTAATGTTTCCGCAACCACTTTTTGATACTCTTAATGACATAAAAGCAAAACATAAAGATGCCTATATAATATTTCCATTGGCTGCAGCAAAACCTTTTAACCAAAATGATGCGATAAGGTTGGCTAGAAAAAAGAATATCGTACTAGTTAGCGGCAGATATGAAGGAATTGATGAGAGAGTTATCGAAACTTATGCTGATGAAGTTTTTAGCATAGGTGATTATATTTTAACAGGCGGTGAACTTCCATCGCTTGTGATTGCAGATGCTATTAGTAGGAATATAGATGGTGTTTTAGGAAATAAAGATTCTTTAAATGATGAGAGCTACAACGAACTAGCAACAAATAAAAAGATGCTTTTGGAAGCTCCATCTTTTACAAAACCAATAGTTTTTAAAGATTTGAAAGTACCTTCAGAATTATTAAAGGGTAATCACGATAAAATCCGAGGCTTAAAAAATAAGATGTCTATGTGCAAAACTAAGTACTATAGACCATAAATGGGGCACTTCCACTTACCATGGTACCCCCGAAATAAAGGGAAAAAATGAAAAACAAATATATTGCAGCTTTTGAAGCGGCTCAAATGGCAGGTAAAACAATACCAAACTTTAAAGCTGGAGACACTTTAAAACTTGGTGTTGAAATTAAAGAAGGTACAAAAACAAGAATTCAGTTTTTTGAAGGAATTGTTATTGCACTAAGAGGTGAAGGTGTTTCTAACACATTTACTATTAGAAAAATCGGTGCTAACAGTGTTGGTGTTGAGAGAATTTTCCCACTTTATTCAGATAGTTTAAAAACTATTGAAGTGTTAAGAAGAGGAAGAGTAAGAAGAGCAAAACTTCACTTCTTAAGAGCATTAAAAGGTAAAGCAGCAAAAATCAAAGAAATAAGAAGATAATACATCTTATTATTTGGAAAAAGGCAAGTGGTTCTCACTTGCCTTTTTTTATGTCTAATTTTATATCCACGTTTATATAGAATTATTTTCACAAACACAACAATAGGCTAACAATGTTTACTAATTCAAGAGTTGATCATATTTCATTCAAACAAAGAGATTTCTTTATTAAAAGAGATGATCTCCTTAATAAAGATTTTAGTGGCAATAAGGCTAGAAAATTTGATTATTTTCTTGAGAATAATTTTAAAAATATTGATACAGTAGTCAGTTTTGGATCAAACCAATCAAACGCAATGTATAGCCTATCTGTTTTGGCTAAATTAAAAGACTGGAAATTTAAATATTTCACAAATCATCTGTCATCATATTTAAAAGAAAATCCAAGTGGTAATTACAAATATGCTATTCATAACAATATGGAATTGATTGTTAATGAAAAATTCACACTGAATAATTATCAAGCAAAGTCAAACGAACTTTTAATACAAGAAGGTGGAGCAATTTTTGAAGCTAGTTTTGGTATAAAAAAATTAGCTGATGAAATATCCGTTTGGAAAATTCAGAATAAAATAAAACGTCTTAAAATTTTTTTACCGAGTGGCACAGGAACTACTGCTTTGTATTTGCAAAAATTTTTATATGATGAAATTTTAACTTGTCCTTGTGTTGGTGGAAGTGATTATCTTATGGAACAATTTAAAGATTTGGAACCAAATCAAAAAATATTTCCAATTATTTTAGAACCATCAAAGAAATAT
>CAIJNA010000063.1 GCA_903821805.1 uncultured Campylobacterota bacterium
ATAAAAGGTCAAAACATGGAACACTTACAACATTACAAATAATTCCAAATTCACTTTCAAGATGACATGCTGTTTGCAAACAAAGCATAACTTCACTTCCGCTAGCCATCAATGTTACAGTAGCATTTTCTCTTTCTTTTAATAGATATCCTCCGTTTTCAACATCACCAATTACTCTTTTATTTTTTAGTGTTTGGAGTTTTTGTCTAGTAAGTACGAATCCTGTTGGTGCTTTCATTGTAAGTGCTTTTTCCCAACATTTAATATTTTCACTTGCATCTGCTGGTCTAAATGTATAGAAGTTTGGCATAGCTCTAAATTGACTTAATTGTTCAATTGGTTGATGTGTTGCTCCGTCTTCCCCAACACCTATGCTATCATGTGTCCAAATAAAATGTTGCGGAATATGACTAAGTGCAGCTACTCTAGCAGCTGGTTTTAAATAATCACTGAAGATAAAGAATGTTGCACTATAAACTCTGAAAAGTCCATAAATATTCATAGCATTACAGATTGCTGCCATTGAATGTTCTTTTATTCCAAAATGAATGTTTCTTCCTCTTGGAAAATCACCAAGTCCCATTAATTCAGTTTTATTTGAAGGCGCCAAATCTGCACTACCACCTAAAAATGATGGCACACCTTTTGCTATAGCATTTAAGATTTTATGATTACTATCCCTTGTCGCTATCATCTCATCTTCTTTAAATACTGGGTATTCAATTTTAGTGAAGTCTGGATGCAAAAGTGCTTCTAGAGTAACATTTTGCTCACTAAGAGGCAAATCTTTTTTAACCATTTTATCCCAAGCTTTACTTAGTAATTCTCCACTTTCTGTTTTATCAAAGGCATTTTTTACATCTTCGCTTACAACAAAACTAGCTTCAGGATCAAAACCTGCTTTTATTTTTGATTGCTTAATCTCATCAGTTCCAAGTGGGGCCCCATGAGTATGATGACTCCCCTCAAGAGTAGCTGCACCTTTTCCAATTTTAGTTTTAGCAATAATTATTGTTGCTTTATCACTATTTCTACTTTTAACTAAAGCATTTTCAATAGCTTCGAAATCATGACCATCAATTTTAATCACATCAAAATTAGCTGCCTCAAATCTTTTTGCTACATCTTCGCTCCAAGCAATACCGATATCACCTTCAATTGAAATATCATTGCTATCATAAATAAGCGTAAAGTTGGAAACTTTTTGGTGTCCAAGAGTTGCTATCGCTTCATAAGAAATACCTTCTTGCAAATCTCCATCACCACAAAAGCAATAAACATGATGATCAATCACTTTAGCTGTAGGAGTATTTAAACAATATCCAGCATAACTACTAGCAAGTGCAAAACCAACTGCGTTAGCAATCCCTTGTCCTAGTGGTCCAGTTGTAATTTCAACTCCACTTGTGTGTTCATATTCTGGATGCCCTGGAGTTTTACTACCCACTTGTCTAAATGCTTTTAAATCATCAATTGATACATCAAAGCCCCAAAGATGAAGTAAAGAATATACTAAACTACTTGCATGTCCACCACTAAAAACAACCCTATCTCTGTTTAGCCATTTTGGATTCTTTGGATCTATTCTTAAGTATTTACTTAAAACAGTTGCAATATCTGCCATTCCCATTGGTGCCCCTGGATGTCCACTGTTAGCTGCTTGAACCATATCTGCCGCTAAAAATCTAATTGTATCTGCTTGTTTTTGTAACATATTCTTTGTCATTTTATTCCTTCTAATGTGTTGTATTTAATTATTTTTTTGTTTTTGTTTTTTCAAAACACAAAATAAGCCCAATAATTCGAAAAGAATCAATTGTGCTTTTGCTTTAGATTAAAGCTTATTTATTTTTAATTTGATGGTGTTACAGGCAAAGAACTTGCTGGTTCTTTTTTTGAACTATCTGGAACATCTGCCCAAATATTTTTTTGCGATAGACCTTGATCGTCAATATTCTTTTTTGACTTTTCAGTTCTATGTTTTTTATATGTTTTTTTAGGTGTCTCACTAACTACTGGAACTTGTGGTGTTTGAGCAGTTGTATTTACCTCTTGTGTTTTTGGAACAAAAGTATTATTTACATCAGTTGTATTTATATCATGCGTAATATTTTGCTCTACAGGAACTATTTGTTCTTCAACCACAGGTTCAACTGGTGGATAAATTTCTTCTTGTTTAGTTGAATTAAATGCAATGAAAAAAGCCGCTAATAGTGCTACTGCAACGACTATTAGACCTATTGAAATTGCTATTTTTCTATCTACTGTTAAATTTAATTTATCTTTTTCTGGCTCTTCAATTTCAATAATAACTTTTGGCTCATACTGATCAAAATATTCATTAGCTTCGTTTTTTAAATCTTCCAAATCAAGATTTAAACGCTTTGTCAATATGTCGATAAAACCGTTAAATTTATATCTTGTAAAAGCACTGAAGTTTTTGTTTTTAATATCATCAAGATTTGTATATGTAATGTATGTTTTAGAATAAAGTTCTTCATTATCCATATTTACAAATATTTCAAAATTATTATTCACTCGATTTCTCCGTGTAT
>CAIJNA010000064.1 GCA_903821805.1 uncultured Campylobacterota bacterium
CCATTGACTGCATACAAACTTGTGAAACTTTTTGTTGAAAGCCACTTGGCAATTACAGATGCAATTAGCTTAGTTTATGGTGATGTTGAAGTTGGAAGTACCCTTGTGGGTAGCGATATTCCAAGGGTACTTAGTTTTACGGGAAGCGTTCAGGTCGGAAATATTATTACAAAAACAGCAGGTATTAAAAAAGTTGCATTGGAGCTTGGAGGAAATGCTGGAAGCTTTATTGATCAAACTGCAGATATAAAATTAGCTGCTTCACGATGCGCGTTTGGTGCTTTTGTAAATAGTGGTCAAGTATGTATATCTTTACAAAGAATTTACGTTCATGAAAATATATATGATCAATTTGCAAAATATCTTAAAGAAGAAACTTTAAAATTAAAAGTCGGAAGTCCTTATGATGATGAAACTTTTGCAGGACCTCTTATAAATGAAGAATCACTAGAGAGAGCTATTTCTTGGGTTAAAAGTGCAGTAGAAGAGGGCGCAACTATACTTTGCGGGAATAAATACGAAGGGCTAAATTTTCATCCAACTGTTATGATAAATGTTACAGACAATATGAAAGTAATTTGTGAAGAAGTTTTTGCTCCAATAGTTAGTTTAGTAAAAGTCGCGAACTACAATGAGGCTATTCTTAAAATGAACAACTCCCCATACGGGCTACAATTTAGTATTTTTACGAATGATTTATCTCAAGTAACTAGATTTATTGATGAAGCTGATTGTGGTGGAGTTGTTGTCAATGATATTCCAACGCTTCGTTTTGATATCCAACCTTATGGTGGAACAAAACTAAGTGGAATAGGAAAAGAAGGTCCAAAATTTGCAATTGAAGAATTTACAGAAATTAAATCTGTTGTTATTTGCTAAAATAGAGCAATAATAATCCGATATCTTCATAACGATTTGATATAATCTCAAAAATTTTTAAAAAGGCAACAAATGAAATTGGCAGTATTTGATTTTGACAGTACACTTATGGATGGTGAAACGATAGATTTCTTAGCAGATGCACTCGGACTTGGTGAGCAAGTAGCGAAGATCACTGAAGAAGCAATGAGTGGAAGACTAGATTTTTTTGAAAGCTTAACTACTAGAGTTGCATTATTGAAGGGTTTACCATATCAAAAAGTTGTGGAAATTTGTGATAATTTACCACTTATGAACGGAGCTGTTGAAGTTGTGGCTGGCTTAAAAGCAAAAGGCTATAAAGTTGTATGCTTTAGTGGAGGGTTTAGAACAGGAACAACACCAGCCCTAAAAAAACTTGGGCTTGATGGTGACTTTGCAAATATTTTACATCACAAAGATGGCATTTTAACAGGACTTGTTGGTGGAGATATGATGTTTGATAGTAGCAAGGGCGATATGATTCAAAGAATTCAAGCACTTTTGGGTGCAACTGTTGAAAATACTTTAGTATGCGGAGATGGTGCTAACGATAGAAGTATGTTTCCGTACGCAGGCAAAAAAATTGCATTTTGTGCAAGAGAAATACTAAAAAAAGAAGCTAATATCATTATTGATACAAAAGATCTACGAGAAGTATTAAAGCATATCTAATAAATTCAATTAAATACGACTAGTGCTTGAAAATATTTTTAGGAATTAGTCAATTTTAAATTCCAACTCAACCTTTTTGGCCTCTTCGATGCCCAAGAAAGTTAAACTGTCATCTGTAAGAAAGTTCATTTCCTTTAATTCTTTTATAAACTGTTTGCCTGTTTTTAAATCAAAAACTCTATTATTGTCCATCATTTTTAAAACATCTTGAAAATTCTCATCATTTTCTTTTTTATAAATTGCAAGCAGTAAAACTCTAAGTTCTATATTGTCTTTATAATCCATTTTTTTCCTTTTTAATTTTTATCTAAAGTGTCGAGAGATTTTATTGTATTTTTATAATAAAAAGCTGTAAAAATAAAAAATATACCAAGAAATGTTGTAACAATATTTAGATCATAGTATATTGCCATTATTCCAGTAAATAAAGTTGTTCCAGCATTTATAAGCATAAAAAACATTTCATTATATGCCAAAACTCGCCCTAAATATTTTTGTTCAACTTTTTCCTGAAGAAGCGCGTAGGTAAATGACCAAAGTGTTGTTGTAGCAAGTCCTGTTAAAAATAATCCAATCAAACCAAGATAAAAATTATATTGCAAGAAAGCCCAAGTTATTATCCCAAAACCTTGAAATAAAAATACATAAAATAATTTTTCTTTGGTTATCCATCGACCAATAATAAAGGGCCCAATCATCAATGCTAAAGATCTAGTAGCGTTTGAAAGCCCTATGGCAAGAGGAACTGCTATGACATATTTGTAATTGTAATCAGCAAGTAAGGTTACGATTGTGTCAAAAGATGTAAGGCCAACGGTCCCATGAAAGAATATTAAACTAATCAAGTGCCTATTTTGTGAAATATATCGAATCCCACTTTTAATAGAAAGAAGTATTTTTTCGTGACTTGCTTCATGTTTGTAAATAATTGATGTATTTAAAAGTGATAAAAATGCACACAAAAATAATATACCATCTATAATAAATGCTGTTTTGGCTCCATAATAATTTACAACTAAACCGCCTATTGCCATCCCTGCTGTGAATGTAAAAGACCAAATAATTGAGTGTATTTCATTGGTTTTTGTTAATATTGCAGAGTTTAATAATTTTGGCATTAAAGTCATTTCTGTTGTAAAAAACATTGATGAAGCAGTCATTCTTATAAAAATAAATATTAATAGCATCCATACATCATCAATGCTATTTATAAACAAAAAACACATTGTCATCAATAATTCTGTGATTATTAATATGCCGAGTAGTTTTTTTGCATCAATTCTGTCAACTATCGTTCCGCTAAATGGTGCTAATAAGATGCCTGGAATAAAGTGCATAGCAACAACTAGCGAAATTATAATAGGGCTCGCACCAAAACTAACTAACATACTATAAATAGCTACATTGGAAAACCATGTTCCAAAATATGCCAAAAATTGAATCGTAGCAAGCTTTCTTACTATTTCATTATTTGCTAGAAGCTCTTTATATGTCATATTGCCTCATTGCATATTTGACGCTAAAACAAACGCACTTGCCCAAGCCCAATGTAAATTATATCCACCACATGCACCATCAACATCTAAAACTTCACCACAAAAATATAGTCCTTTTTGCTTTTTTGATTCCATAGTTTTATTGAAAATTTCATCAACACAAACACCACCTGCAACAACTTCTCCATATTGAAAACCTTTTGATCCATTAATATTTATTTTGATAGATTTTAATGTATATGCAATATTTAGCAGGTCTTTTTTGTCCAGATCATTAATTTTTAGTTTGTGCTGAGCTATCTTTGCTTTTTTAAATATAAATGGAATTAGCTTAGTATTTACGAAGCTGAGCAATAAAAATTCTACACCTTTGCCTTTTAATGCTTTAGCTTTATTGTCTAAAATAGATACGAGTTTATTTTTATCTAATTTTGGAAATAAATCTACCAAAATATCTACACCAAAGCTATTTTCTAAAGCCATATTAGCATCTCTACTTAGGTCTAAAATTGTATTACCAGAAACTCCATAATTGGTAAAAAGTAAATCACCAGTAATTGTTTTTGTTGATTTGTTGTTGATAAAAAGGGTCACAGATGAATCGGTTTTAACACCATTAAGTTGGTAAATATCTTCATTTGGTGATGTTAGTTGAACAAGTGACGCTATCGGTTCAATAATTGTATGACCTGCTTTTTTTGCTATCTCATATCCACTTCCACTACTTCCAAGTTTTTCCATAGCAATGCTTCCGGTTGCAACAATTACTTTATCAAATTTGAAAATTTTGTTATCGGTAGTAATCTCGATTTTTTCTTGGAATTTCAATTCATCAATAAAGCTATTCAGATGAAAAGTAACACCAAGGAATAAAGCTTCGTTGTATAAAACATCTACAACGCTTGAAGCTTGAAGAGACGCTGGATAAGTTTTACCATTTTCATTTGATATCAAGCTAAGACCTATTGTCTCACAAAATTTAGAAAATTCTTTAAATCCAAAAGTTTCAATTGGGTATTTTACAAACGAAGGATTGGCTGAGAAATAATGATTTAAAGACAGATCTTGATTTGTAATATTGCATTTTCCATTTCCTGTTGCTGCGAGTTTTTTCCCGACTTTTGCATTTTTTTCAAAAATAACAACATCAAAATTTCTTTTTGAAAGAATTATAGATGCAAAAAGAGCTGATGCTCCACCACCAATAATAGCTATAGATTTTTTCATAGATCTACAAACCTGCTGCCATTGAAACCAATCTTTTTAATTCCATAATCAACCTGATTTCCCTTTATTGAAGTGTTTCCAAATAATTTAGTTTTACCTGTTGCGAAGTATTCTAATCCTAGAACAACAGAATAATTTACCCAGCTAAACAATGCATCATTTCCAAAGAATGAAATCAGTTCCTCTAGATCTCGAGGCAAGGTTCCTATTGAATTTACTACAAATAAATTTGTTCTGTCTTCATCACCTGTAATATTGAAAATAACTGGTGAATAATTTAGTTGGGATGAAAGTATCTCTCTTGGTACTATGTTATTTTCACGCAAATGTGATAGAACAATGGCGCTTTTTACGATCGAAGTATTTAGAATAACACTTGAATTTTTAATTTGCTCTGAACTCGCTATTAATATCTTGTAATCTGGTATTTTACCAGTGATTTGGACATGCGTAAGATTAGGAGTATTTAACGCTACAAGCTCATTGTGTAATCTTATGCTTATTGCACTGTCGTCGTATATTTCAACAACATTTGACGATGCTTTTAAGGCTAAAAAATTAAGTTGCTTTTTGTAGTCTATTCCACCAAAAACAAAATTGGACTTAGCATTTGGCATCATTGATTTGTTTACCAGAGGTAAATATAGCTCAAATTTAGAAATCTCTGGATAACTATTAAGTGCCCACAAGCTACTATTGGTAACCAAAGCAATAACTTTTTTAATGCCCTTTTGTTTAAGCGTGTCAAAAATAGTAGTAATATTTTGTTTATTTTCTAGTTCCATATCAAAGAATTCAATATTAAATTTTGCATTTTTATTAAGAAAGTAAGTCATCGCAACATTTGAAGCTTCAA
>CAIJNA010000065.1 GCA_903821805.1 uncultured Campylobacterota bacterium
ACCAAACAAAATTAATTTTACAAATATAGCATCAAAACTCTATGGGCAAAACTATGGATGGGGTGGATTTTTACAAAATCGTGATTGCTCAATGATGATTAGAGACTTCTATACTCCGTTTGGATTATTTTTACCTCGAAATTCATTTGATCAGGCTAATGATAAGAAAGATGAAGTTATATCTTTAGAATCAAAAACGAGGGATGAGAAAATTAAAATCATTAAAGACAATGCATTACCATTTGCTACATTATTCTATATGAAAGGTCATATCATGATGTATGTCGGTACACATGATGACCAAATTGTTATTTTTCATTCTATATGGAGTGTAAAAACTCTAAATAAAGGAAGATTTGTAATTGGTGGGTCATTTGTAACTTCGTTAAATCCAGGGATAGATTTACCTGATTTTGACCATGAAAGTGGAACATTATTAGACAAGCTCGTTTCAATGAGAATTTTAGGAACAAAATAAAAAGATTGATATGCTATAGTTCGCACTTTCAAATCAACAAGAATAGAAAAAATAAAATAAATAAAAAAGAGAAATATGATAGAACTTTCAAATATATCTAAAAGTTACGCTTCACAAGACCTGTTTAGCGGACTCAGTTTAAGAATGAATTTTGGCAATAAAATAGGATTAGTTGGACGAAATGGAAGTGGAAAATCAACACTATTTAAACTTATATTAGGTGAAGAACAACAAGACAATGGAGAAATAATTATTCCTAAAGGTTATAGAATTGGCACATTGAAACAGTATTTAGTATTTACAGAGAAAACACTAGTAGATGAAACGGCTTTAGCACTGGGTGAAGATGATAAGTTTAGTATATATAAAGTTGAGAGAATTCTTTTTGGACTTGGTTTTACACATGAAGATTTAGAAAAAGATCCATTGTCTTTTTCTGGTGGATACCAAATTAGAATAAATTTAGCAAAATTACTTTTAACTGAACCAAATATGTTGCTTCTAGATGAGCCCACAAATTACCTTGATATCTTATCATTAAGATGGCTGAAAGGCTTTTTGAAAGCTTTTGAAGGTGAAGTTATTCTTATTACTCATGATAGAGATTTTATGGATGCAGTTACAACTCACACGATGGGAATAATCAGAAGAGAATTATTTTTCATCAAAGGTGATACTCATAAGTTTTACGAGCAACTAAGTTCCAATGAGGAACACCATGAAAAACAAAAAATTGCTCAAGATAAAAAAATAAAAGAATTAGAAGACTTTATTTCACGTAATAAAGCAAGAGCATCAACTGCGGCCTTAGCACAATCTAAAGTTAAACAATTGGAAAAAATGGATATTTTGGAAGATATTGGTTATGACAATACATTATCTTTTGATTTTAAGTATAAACCAACTCCTGCTAAAATCTTACTGGATGTAAAAAATGTTAGCTTTGGATACACCCCTTCTAATATATTGTTTAAAGACATCTCTTTTGCTCTTGAAAAAGGTCAAACTCTTGGAATAATTGGTAAGAATGGTAAAGGTAAATCTACACTATTAAATGTAATAGCTGGTGAATTAAAACTTTTTCATGGCGATATCGAATATCACAGCTCTACAACATTTGGACATTTTGGCCAAACAAATATTTCACACCTAAATCCAAAAAGTACTATTATAGATGAAATTTATAGTGTCAATTCAAAGCTTGGTGAAGCTACTGTAAGAAATATATGTGGTCTAATGATGTTTAGTGGAGACAATGCCAAAAAGAAAATTTCATTACTTTCTGGTGGGGAAAAGAGCCGTGTTATGCTTGGTAAAATAATTGCGCAAGAAGTAAATCTATTATTTCTAGATGAACCAACAAATCACCTTGATATGGATTCAATTGAAGCTCTTACAACTGCTATAAAAAACTTTGAAGGTTCAAGTATAATTGTTACTCACTCCGAGGAACTACTTCGTGCAGTTTGTGATAGACTGATTGTTTTCTCAAGCGATGGGGCATCTTATTTTAATGGTACATATGATGAATTTCTTGAAAAGATTGGTTGGGAAGATGAAGAATTTGATACGAAACCAAAAAAACAAAAAAGCATTAAAACGGAAAACAAAAAACTTAGAAGTGAAGTGATTGCAGAAAAAAGCAAAGAATTAACTCCACTTAAAAAAGAACTTGATAAACTTGAAAACGAGATAGAAAGACTTGAAGGAATAATCAATAAATCAAAGCTTGAAATCATAGAAGCTTCAAATAAAAATGACAACAATAAAGTTGTAGAACTCACAAAAAATATTGCAAATTGTCAAAAAAATATTGATACAAAGTTTTCTACTTTTGAAACCGCTCAAATAAAATATGATGAATTAAGTGAGATGTATGAAAAGAAATTAGCTGAACTAACCGTATAAGCTAATTCTTTTTGAATTTTTTGTAGATTTGAAAAGTTATATATAAAGCCAACAAAATCAAAACCGAGTTTAAAGTTAACGCTAAATATTTGTGGATTAGTTCTTGATTTTGTCCTATAAAATATCCCAACAGTGTCAATATAGTAACCCATATTCCAGCACCTAGTGTTGTATAAAATGTAAATTTGAAAAAATTCATCCTAGCAAGACCAGCTGGAATTGATATCAAATGCCTAACACCAGGAATTAATCTCCCGCTAAACGTTGAAATATGGCCATGTTTTAGAAAGAAATCATCTATTTTCTTTTGTGTTTGCTCGTTAAAAAAAATATATTTTCCATATTTGCTTAAAAATGGTCTTCCGTATTTTAATGCTAAATAATAATTAAATACAGCTCCAGCCAAGCTTCCAAAGATTCCCATAAATAGAACTATATAAATATTCATTTCACCATTTGCAGCCAAGTATCCAGCCGGAATCATAACAATTTCAGATGGGATCGGAACAACAGTACTTTCTAGAAACATCATTACAAATATACCGAAGTATCCAAAACTACTTACTGCATTTACAATCGATGACACTATATCGCTTAACATTTATTTTCCTATTTCTAATTTTATTACTTACAAAAAGTAAATTAATATATTTGAATGTAATTATATACTTTTTCACATCTTATTTGTGTTTTATTACTTATAAACCAACTTTTTGATATTCTCTCAAAATATCAAAGAATAAGGGAATTCAAATGTCACAAAAAGACAATACTATTTACATAACTACTCCAATATATTATGTTAACGATGTAGCTCACATAGGTCATGCTTACACAACAATAATTGCTGATACATTAGCAAGACATGCGAGACTTACTGGAAATAAAACTTTCTTTTTAACTGGAACTGATGAGCATGGTCAAAAAATAGAGACTAGCGCTGCTGCTCGTGGTAAAACTCCAAAAGAATATGCAGATGAAGTTAGTGGAAAATTTAGACAACTATGGGATGATTTTGATATCACTTACGACAAATTCATAAGAACTACTGATGAGGAACATAAAACTGGTGTACAAAAAGCATTTCAGAAAATGTTTGATAAAGGTGATATTTACAAAGGAAATTATGAAGGAAATTATTGTGTGAGTTGTGAAACTTTTTACACAGATGCACAACTTCTTGATAATGCTGGTTGCCCTGATTGTGGTAAAACAACTACTATTGTAAAAGAAGAGAGTTACTTTTTTGCATTATCAAAATATGAGGATAAACTTCTTAAATTATACGAAGAAAATCCATCTTTTATACTTCCAAAAGCTAAGGCAAAAGAGATTGTAAACTTTGTAAGCAGTGGATTAAATGATCTTTCAATAAGTAGAACTTCATTTGACTGGGGTGTTAAGCTCCCATCTTCAATGAATGATGACAAACATGTAATGTATGTGTGGCTTGATGCTTTATTAAACTATATAACTGCACTTGGATATGGAAATGATGACAAGAACATGGAATTTTGGCCTGCCAATATTCAGCTAGTAGGAAAAGATATTTTAAGATTCCATGCTATTTTTTGGCCAGCATTTTTGATGTCGCTTGATTTGCCTATGCCAAAACACATTGCTGCACATGGCTGGTGGACAAGAGATGGCGAAAAAATGTCAAAAAGCAAAGGAAATGTTGTTGATCCAAAAGAGATAGCTGATGCCTATGGACTTGATGCATTTAGATATTTTATGCTTAGAGAAGTTCCATTTGGTCAAGATGGCGATTTTTCGCAAAGAGCTTTAATGGATAGAATAAATTCTGATCTTGGAAATGATCTTGGAAATCTTCTAAATAGAATCATTGGAATGAGTGGAAAATATTTTGACTACAAAATTACAAGTAAAGATGTAGAAAAATTCCACAAAAAAGAGCTTGATGAAATTAATACGCTTTTAGATGGTAGTGAAGAATTTTTTTACAATCTGCAAATTAATAGATTCTTAGAAGAGATTTGGAAAGTTTTAACGATCGGAAACAAAGCTATTGGTGATTATGAGCCTTGGAATTTAATGAAAGATGGAAAAACTGATGAAGCTATGGCGCTCGTAGCTCTTATTGTAAACATTATGGCAAAAGTTTCTGTTCTTTTAAAATCTGTAATGCCGCACAAAGTATCGGAAATAGAATCATCTTTAGGGATGATAGTTAACACTGAAAGTTACAACAAATTGATTAAAGAAAAAGAGCTATTTAGTGAAACAACTATTACAAAAATAGATGCTTTATTCCCAAGAATTGAGGAAGAACTAATTGCTATTGCTGAGTCAACTTCAACAGTAACAGAAAGTTCTGCTCCAAAACAAATTTGCAAAAATGAAGAAAAAATAAAAATAGAAGCTCTTGAAGATGAAGCAAATCTAGTAACTATCGACAAATTCTTTGAAACAACACTTAAAATAGGGACTATTGTTGAAGCTGAGGAAGTACCAAAATCAAGTAAATTACTTAGATTACAAGTAGACTTAGGCGAAGGAAGAAATAGACAAATTTTAGCTGGAATAAAAGAGTATTATTCTGCTGAATCGCTAATTGGAACTCAAGCTTGTGTTGTTGCCAATCTAAAACCAGCAAAACTTATGGGAATGGAAAGTGAAGGAATGTTATTAGCAGCTAAAGATGAAAATGGTCTTCATTTGTTAAGACCTGAGGCACCTAAAAAATCTGGAACTAAAGTTAGTTAAGGCAAACAAACATTGAAAATATCATCACTTGTAGATATTACTGGGGGAAAGTTATTAAATAATCCTGCGATTTCATTTATCACACAATCCCATACTAATATTAAGAAAGTCAGTGATGGTGATTTGTTTGTTTCATCAGATATTGATGAAATAAAAGAAGCTATAAAACGAGGTGCATTTGCAATAATTTTAGATTTTGATACAGATATAAAAGCACTAGACCAAGAGATAGCTTTCATACTTGTTGATGATATCTCTCGGGCCATAACAAAGCTTTTACGTTTCCAACTAAGCAATCGTATTCTTACAGGTTATTGCGTTGATTTGATTGCTTATGAATTCCTAGATGTATTACTTAAAAACAATAAAGATATATATTTTTTAGACGAACCACATTTAAGTCTAGAAGCACTCCATGATATTGAAGACAATCAAATATTAATATCCACAAACAAACAGTTTATATATGATATTTATCCAAGAACTACCAATCTGGTTATTGACCATATGAATTTTGAGAATTTAATTATTCATTCAATTTTTGAAACATCTTTTCTACACAAAGGAAAATATTTCTACAAACTCCGAATACCATATATTTATCTAAATCATCTTTTGTACATAAAAGAAACTTTCAATATAGAAGACATAGATAATCAAAAACTAAAAAATATTCGATTTATGCAACCAATTTTTCTAAACAAACAAAATCAAATAGTTGAATATGGGAAATCAAATAGATTTATCTTAACTTCAGATTGTGAATATATAAGTGAAATAGAATTTAAATTCATTAATGC
>CAIJNA010000066.1 GCA_903821805.1 uncultured Campylobacterota bacterium
AAGATTAAGATAAAATTCTGGCTTATTCCAATAAATAATGATAAATATTATGTAATTAAAAACTGGGATAGAAATAGACAAAATATCAAATAAAATACTAGGATAATTAACAGATGGGCATGACTAACAATACTCTCAATAAAGAAAATACACAAAAAAAGATTTTAATAGCAACAATCATTTCGTTTGCATTTTTCATAGGATATGATTTTTTATATCTTCAGCCACAACAAGAATTAGCTAAACAAACACAACAAAAAGAGGCTCAAGCTTTAAAGCAACAATCTGAACAAACTCCACTTGTTAGTCAAATTGCAGGTGAAGCAAATAGCTCAGCAGCAAATAATGCTCCTTCTGTTCATGCAAATAATGCAAATGAAATTATTTCAACTATTAAAACAAAAACCTCAAATATTGAAATAGATAGCTTCGGAAGAATTGCTCAAATTACACTTACAACACATAGATTTCAAAATGAACAACATAATGCTATAAAATTATTTACACCAAGTCAGCTAAAACCACTTGAAGTAAGATTTTTTGATGCAAAAGTAAATGAAGAAGCATTTAAAATAAAAGCACAAGCAAGTTCAAAAGTTCTTGATGCTAGCTCAGAACCTGTTAAACTAACTATTACTCAAACATTGTCAACAACTACACTTACTAAAGATTTAACTATTTATCCAGATGGACATTATGATTTAGATATCGCTACTAGTAATAAACAAAATTATTTTATTACTCCAGGATTCCGTCCAGATGTTTTAGCTGATGCTTATGCCGACCATGGTTCATTGCTAATTAAAAATGATGGAACATTAAACATTGTAGAAGATAAGGATTTGGATTCAAATGCAGAATTTGTAGGTATTCACGCAGCTTCTGCATTTGATAGATACTATGCAACTGTACTATACAACTTTGACAAAAATCTTCAAGTAACTCTTATGAGCAACAAGGATAAATCACCAGAAGCATTTATTCATATTATGAATAACGCTAAACTATCAGGATATGTTGGACCAAAAGATTATAATGCACTTAATGCTTTAGATGAAAAACTTACGAGTGTGATTGAATATGGATGGTTTACATTTATTGCTAAACCTATGTTCTCAATGCTTCAATATATTTATAATTATGTTGGAAACTGGGGTTGGACAATTGTAATTTTAACAATTCTTGTTAAGCTTATTTTATTACCACTTTCTCATAAGGGTATGGTAAGTATGAATAGATTGAAAGAGCTTGCTCCTAAAATCAAAGCTATTCAAGAAAAATATAGTGATGATAAACAAAAAGCTTCTATGCACATGATGGAGCTTTATAAATCAGAAGGTGCAAACCCTATGGGCGGATGTTTACCTATCATACTTCAAATTCCAGTTTTCTTTGCTATTTATAGAGTTTTAAGTAATGCTATAGAGTTAAAAGGAAGTGAATGGATTTTATGGATTAATGATTTGTCTAAAATGGATCCTTATTATGTACTTCCTATTTTAATGGGAGTTACAATGTATGTTCAGCAAAGAATTACACCGTCTCAAATTCAAGATGAAATGCAACAAAAAATATTCCAATGGTTACCAGTTGTATTTACTGTGTTTTTCTTATGGTTCCCTGCAGGACTTACTCTGTACTGGTTTATAAATAATCTAGTTACTGTTTCTCAACAATATTATGTAAATAAAATTTTTGCAAAAGAAAAAATAGCTAGACACGAAAAACATTTGGCAACAAAACATACAAACGAGAAATAATCGTCAAGGAATATTCAAAATGAAAGAACTCCAAGAAGATTTCATCGCATTTGAAGGAGCTACACTTGAAGAAGCTTATAAAAAAGCTTCTATTCAGTTTGCATGCTCTATTATTGATTTAAAAAGTGATATTATTCAGGCTCCAAGTAATGGATTTATGGGTCTTTTTAAAAAAAATGCAATAATTAAAGTTTACAGAACAGACAGAAAAGATTCAACATCTGAGTATGAAAATTTCCAAAAAAGCATAAAAAAAGACGAGATTCATATCAAAGACATAACTTTTGAAATGAAAGCAATACACACTGATATACAGCAAAATGAAAATAGTAACAAAACAAAACAGTCTTTGGAAAGTAATGAGAGCACTATATTTAATACTTTTTATGAAAAGAAAGCTGAAAATATTAGTGAGATTAGATTAATAAAAAACGATAAGATTCTAGAAGAAATTAAGTTTAAGATCGATGAATTATTTTCGTATTTACCATACGAAATTGACCCTGTACAAGTATCTTATTATGATGATAATACTCTGTATGTTGAGCTTTGTGGTAAAGATAGTGCATTGCTAATCGGTAAAGAAGGATATAGATATAAAGCTATTTCTTATGTTTTATTTAATTGGATTCATGAAAAATATAATTTAATGATAAGGTTGGAAATAGCAGAGTTCCTAGTTTCACAAGAAGAAAGTATACATAAGTATTTAATTCCCGTTATTGAAACTATTAGAATTGACGGCTTTTATAAAACAAAATACCTAGATGGTATATTGATACATATTGCTTTAACAAGATTAAGAGATGAATTTCCTGATAAATATATAGCAGTTAAGAGCAATATAAAAGGCGAAAAATATATTCTTGTAAACGAATACAGAAAATAATTCTGGGATAAGTGAGACCAAAATGTTTGACAACGATACAATAGTAGCTATTGCTACAGCAAGTGGAATGGGTGCTATTAGTATCATAAGATTAAGTGGCAAGAACTCTTTAAAAATAGCAAAAAAGATCACAAAAAAAGATGATTTAACTCCACGATTAGCATCATTAACTAAACTTTATGATTTTAATGGGGATATGATTGATGAATCTTTGGTCATATATTTCAAAAACCCACATTCATTTACAGGCGAAGATGTAGTTGAATTTCAATGCCATGGTGGTATGGCTCTTACAAATATGATTTTAGATACCACACTTAAATTTGGTGCTAGATTGGCCAATGGTGGTGAATTTTCAAAACGAGCATACTTAAATGGAAAAATAGATCTTACTCAAGCTTATGCTATCAGTAAATTAATAGAAGCTAAAAGTGAAGATGGTGTTAAGCTTTTGGCTCGTCAATTAAAGGGCGAATTAAAAGATTTTGTTGAAGAAATTCGTAAAGATCTTTTATTTATTTTAGCTTATGTTGAAGTTAGTATTGATTATGCTGAAGAAGATTTACCAGATGATATTTATTCTACAATCAAAATAAAATTATCACAAATAGATCATAAGCTTCAAGTCGCATTAGATTCAAGTAAACGTAGAGATGGAATGATAGATGGCTTTAAGGTAGCAATTGTTGGGAAACCAAATGTTGGCAAGAGTTCATTATTAAATAAATTGTTGAATTTTGATAGGGCTATTGTTAGCAATATCGCTGGTACAACTCGTGACACTATCGAAGAGAACATAAAAATTGGTACACATATCATTAAGATTGTTGACACAGCTGGAATCAGAGACACTCATGAAGCTATTGAAAAAATAGGTATAGAAAAATCAATACAAGCAATTAGAGAATGTGATATTGTGGTTGCAGTTTTTGATAATAGTAGTATGTTTGATGAAGAGGATTCAAAAATTGTTCAACTTTTAAATAATAGTGATAAAGAGAAAATTTTCGTTTTAAACAAATGTGATTTAGAAAATAAATTAGAAAGAACTTTGCTGGGCAAAATAGATGTAGAGCTAAGCATTTCCAAGAATATTACTAATAATTCACTTGAAAATCTAATTACAGCATTCAATAGAATACTAAATAGTAGAACATCATCAACTGATGGTATTGCTTTTATTTCAAAGTTTCAGATACTTAGTGTTGAAGATTCATTGTCACATATCAGACAAAGTGTTAAATCTCTAGAAACAGGGGAGTTGGAAATTTTTTCATATCATATAAATGATGCGCTTGAAAATATTTCAAAAATAACTCGACCATATGAGCACAAAGAGATGCTAGATGTTATGTTTGGAGAGTTTTGTCTAGGAAAATAGTAATCCTAGACAATTATATTAAGTACGAGGCGATATTGTAAACAATAAAGCTCATAATCCATGCTACTATTGTTGTGAAAACAAATAAATACCCCAGATATCTATAGCCTCCACTTTCTTTTGCAAATACCATAGAAGCTGCGAAGCAAGGTAAATAAATCATAACAAATGTAATAAAAGCAATTGCAGTAGGCAGTGGAATCTGTTTTTTTAACTCTTGCAAAAGTCTATCGTCTGTTTCTGTTGCATCTTCTCCTACATTATAAAGTATTCCCAAAGTTGCCACTACAACTTCTTTTGCAGCCAATCCAGTTTCTAGAGCAACAGATAATCTCCAGTCAAATCCAAGAGGAGCAAACATAGGTTCACTAGCTTTTCCTAGTTGACCTAAATAACTATTTTCCAATTGAGTTTTCGGATTATCTGTTCCATTGTTTGGATAGTTACTAGCAAACCATATTATTATAGTTGCTGCCAAAATAAATGTCCCTGCTTTTTTTAAATACGAATAAGCTTGATTTGAAACAACCATATACATAAGTTTTAATGTTGGGAATCTGTATTTTGGCATCTCCATAACAAAAGGCTCATCTGCTCCCTTGAAAACAAATTGACGAAGCAGTTTAGCCATTAATAAACCAAGAATGGCTCCACTGATATAAATAATAAATAGGATGTTACCGGCTTGTTCAGGAGAGAAGAATGCTCCAGCAAAAAGTACATAAACTGGCAATTTAGCTCCACAACTCATAAAGCCAATAATAAACAGAGTAATCAATCTGTCTTTTTCATTTTTAAGTGTCCTTGTTGCCATATATGCAGGTACACTACAACCAAATCCTGTAACTAGTGGTATGAAACTTTTCCCATGAAGTCCAAACTTATGGAAAAATCCATCAAGTAAAAAAGCTACTCTGCTCATATATCCAGTTGTTTCAAGTAGAGTAATTCCAATATAGAGAATAATAATATTTGGTAAGAATAATACTACAGCACCTACACCAGCAATAATTCCATCAGAAATTAATGATCTTAATCCATCATGAGATATTTCATTTCCAATTGTTTGGCCTAGC